>NZ_JAAGPC010000069.1:0-41817 GCF_017104595.1 Burkholderia sp. Tr-20390
TTCCGCCACCGGCCGCCGTCATGCGTCCGCCTCCCGCGCCGGGCGGTGAGGGCCGTTCGATGCCGGTACCGGTGCACCCGGGCGGTGGTGGGGGCGGCGGCGGTTACGGCGGCGCGCGACCGCAGGGTGGCGGGAACGGCGGCGGAAGCCACGGTGGTGGCGGAGGCGGCGGCCCGGAAGAATTCCGTCACTGACGATGCCGATGCATTCGGTCGGCGCAGGACGAAAAAAAGCCGCTCCGGAGAGCGGCTTCTGGATCGGGCGAGCGGGCTTCGGCCCGCAGCCTGACCGGCTACGTGTTACAAGCAGCCGGCCTTGCTGTTGCTACCCCAATCAGTCGTCGAGCAGCGACAGGTCGCGCACCGCACCCTTGTCGGCGGACATGACCAGCTTCGCGTAGGCCTTCAGCGCAGCGGACACCTTGCGCGGACGCGGCTGCGCCGGCTTCCAGCCCTTGGCGTTCTGCTCTTCGCGGCGGCGCGCCAGTTCCTCGTCCGACACCAGCACGTTGATCGTGCGATTCGGGATGTCGATGCGGATCTTGTCGCCGTCGCGCACGAGGCCGATCGCGCCGCCCGCTGCCGCTTCCGGCGAGCAATGGCCGATCGACAGGCCCGACGTGCCGCCCGAGAAGCGGCCGTCCGTCAGCAGCGCGCATGCCTTGCCGAGGCCCTTCGACTTGATGTAGCTGGTCGGGTAGAGCATTTCCTGCATGCCGGGGCCGCCCTTCGGGCCTTCGTAGCGCACGATCACCACGTCGCCGGCCTTGACCTTGTCGTTCAGGATGTTGTCGACTGCCTCATCCTGCGATTCGGTCACGTGCGCCGTGCCTTCGAACACGAGGATGCTCTCGTCGACGCCGGCCGTCTTCACCACGCAGCCGTCGAGCGCGATGTTGCCCGTCAGCACGGCGAGGCCGCCTTCCTTCGAGAACGCATGCTCGTACGAGCGGATGCAGCCTTCGGCGCGATCGAGATCGAGGCTCGGCCAGCGCGTGTTCTGGCTGAACGCGACCTGCGTCGGGATGCCGGCCGGGCCGGCCTGGTAGAACGTGCGGACCGCGTCGTCCTGCGTGCGGACGATGTCCCACTGGTCGAGGGCGTCCTTCAGCGACGGCGCGTGCACGGTCGGCACGTCGGTGTGCAGCTTGCCGGCGCGGTCGAGCTCGCCGAGGATCGCCATGATGCCGCCTGCGCGGTGCACGTCCTCGATATGGTACTTGTTCGTGTTCGGCGCGACCTTGCACAGCTGCGGCACGACGCGCGACAGGCGGTCGATGTCCTTCATCGTGAAGTCGATGCCGGCTTCCTGCGCGATCGCCAGCAGGTGCAGGATCGTGTTGGTCGAACCGCCCATCGCGATGTCGAGCGTCATCGCGTTCTCGAATGCCTTGAAGCCCACCGAGCGCGGCAGCACGCGGTCGTCGTCCTGCTCGTAGTGCTGGCGGGTGAGTTCGACGATGCGACGGCCGGCGCGCTTGAACAACTGCTCGCGATCGGCGTGCGTGGCCACCACCGTGCCGTTGCCGGGCAGCGACAGGCCGAGCGCTTCGGTCAGGCAGTTCATCGAGTTCGCGGTGAACATGCCCGAGCACGAACCGCAGGTCGGGCAGGCCGAGCGTTCGACTTCGGCGACTTCGGCGTCGGAATACGACGGGTCGACCGCGATCACCATCGCGTCGACGAGGTCGAGCTTCTTCACCTCGATGGCCTTGGTGACCGGGTTCGCGAGGCGCGTCTTGCCCGCTTCCATCGGGCCGCCCGACACGAAGATCACCGGGATGTTGAGGCGCATCGCGGCCATCAGCATCCCCGGCGTGATCTTGTCGCAGTTCGAGATGCAGACCATCGCGTCCGCGCAGTGCGCGTTCACCATGTATTCGACCGAGTCGGCGATGATGTCGCGGCTCGGCAGCGAATACAGCATGCCGTCGTGGCCCATCGCGATGCCGTCGTCGACCGCGATCGTGTTGAATTCCTTCGCGACGCCGCCGGCCGCCTCGATCTCGCGCGCGACGAGCTGGCCGAGATCCTTCAGGTGCACGTGCCCCGGCACGAACTGCGTGAACGAGTTGACGACCGCGATGATCGGCTTCGAGAAATCGTCGTCTTTCATGCCGGTGGCGCGCCAGAGCGAGCGCGCCCCTGCCATGTTGCGGCCAGCGGTGGAGGTTTTGGAACGGTAAGTGGGCATGGTCGTTGCTGAAGAAATATCGCGGGAAAAGGGTGGAGGCACGGGGAATAAAGGCCTCTCTCGCGCCCGTGCGAACAACCTCTTGAGCTGCGCCCTGGGCAAACTCCGTGATTATCCCACAGCCGCCGGGCGCGCGGCGCCGGCGGGCAACGCCGAACGGCGCGGGTGGGGCGCGGCGGGCAGCGCGCGGGCGCACAAGCCGAAAGTACCGAACAAAGCGAACAAAGCGAACAAAGCGAACAAAGCGAACAAAGCGCGGCGCGAAGACGGAATGGCGGGAACACGCGAAGCCGGAAGCCGGCCATCGCCAGCGGAGCCCGGCAGCGGCTTCATCGCCCGTCTTGCCGACGACGAAGCCGCGCCGCTCGATCGCGCGTCAGTCGAGCAGCGTCAGGATCTCGTCGTACAGCGCCTTCGGAATCCGCACGCCGTTCGCGATGCTGCGCGCACGGGCGTCGAAGCGGCGTTGCGACGGCAGCCGCGCACCCTGCGCGACGATCGATTCGAACATCCGCTCGCCGCGCGCGAGCCCCGTGTCGAGATCGTCGCCGAGGAACACCTTCGGGTCGAACGCGATCACGAGTTCGCCGTGGCACGGCGTCGCGCCGACGCCTTCGTCGAAGTCCATCGATTCGCGGCTCGTCATGTCGCCGATCAGCGCGCCGCCGAGCAGTTCGACCATCGCCGCGAGCGCCGAACCCTTGTGGCCGCCGAACGTGCGCATCGCGCCCTGCAGCGCGGCTTTCGGATCGGTGGTCGGCCGGCCGTCGGCGTCGATCGCCCATTCCGGCGGGATCGCCTTGCCTTGCTTCGCATGCAGCTCGATGTCGCCGCGCGCGATCGCGCTCGTCGCGAAATCGAACACGAACGGCATGCCGCCCGGGCGCGGCCATGCGAACGCGATCGGGTTCGTGCCGAACACCGGCTCCTTGCCGCCTTCCGGTGCAACCCAGCTATGGCTCGGGTTCATCGCGATGCCGACCAGCCCCTCGGCCGCGATGGCCTCGACCTCGGGCCACAGCGCGGAGAAGTGGTAGCAGTGGTTGATCGTCATCGCGGCGATGCCGTGCTGCTTCGCCATCTCGACGAGCACCGGCAGGCCGGTCTCGAAGCTCAGCAGCGAAAAGCCGCGATGTGCGTCGACCGAGACGATCGACGACGACAGCCGGCGCAGCGTCGGCACGGCTTGCGGATCGACCTTGCCCTTCTTCAGCGAACGCACGCAGACGAGCAGCCGGTACACGCCATGCGAATGGCATTCGTCGCGCTGGCCCTGTGTGATCACGTTGGCGATGGCACGCGCATGCGCGTCGGACATGCCGTTGTGCGTCAGCACGCGCAGCGCGAGCGCGTGGACTTCATCGAGCGACAGGACGATTTCGTCGGTGGATGCGGTCATGTCACGCCTCCCGCGGCGCGGGCACGCCGTCGATACGTTGCGGCACGTTCAGCGGATTGCCGTTGCGGATCGCGTCCGGCAGCAGCGCATCAGGCAGGTCCTGATACGACACCGGGCGCAGGAAGCGCTCGATCGCGCGTGCGCCGACGGACGTCGTGCGCGTATCGGACGTGGCCGGGAACGGGCCGCCGTGCACCATCGCATGGCCGACCTCGACACCCGTGCCGAAGCCGTTGACGAGAATGCGGCCGGCCTTGCGCTCGAGCAGCGGGCGCAGCGCGGCGAACAGCGGCGCGTCGCCATCGGCGAGATGCGCGGCGATCGTCAACTGGCCTTCGAGCGACTTCAGCACGCGATGCAGCGTGTCGGCGTCCGGGCAACGCACGATCAGCGAAGCGGGGCCGAACACCTCTTCGCGCAATTCGGGATGCGCGACGAACGCGTCGGCCGAGGTCGCGAGCAGCGCCGCGCGGGCCTGCAGGCGGTTGCCTTCGACGCCTTGTGCGAGCAGCTCGACGGCCGCGTGATCGCGCAGCGCCGCGACGCCCTGTTCGTAGCTGGCGTGGATGGGCGGCGTCAGCATCGTTTGCGCGGGCGCGGCACGCACCGCGGCGGCGGCCGTTTCCTCGAACGCGCGCAGCGCGGGACCGTCGACGGCGAGCACGAGGCCCGGGTTCGTGCAGAACTGTCCTGCGCCGAGCGTGAGCGACGCGACGAACTGCGGCGCGATCGCATCGTGGCGCACGTCGAGCGCGGCGGGGAACAGCAGCACGGGATTGATCGAGCTCATTTCCGCATAGACGGGAATCGGCTCGGGGCGCGCAGCCGCGATGTGCATCAGCGCGACGCCGCCGCGGCGCGAGCCGGTGAAGCCGACGGCCTTGATGCGCGGATCGGCGACGAGCGCCTGGCCGATCTCGCGCGACGCGTCGAACAGCAGCGAGAACACGCCGGCCGGCATCCCGCATTCATGCGCGGCTTGCTGGATTGCGCGGCCGACGAGTTCCGAGGTGCCCGGATGCGCCGAATGCGCCTTGACGATCACCGGGCAGCCGGCCGCGAGCGCCGAGGCGGTATCGCCGCCGGCGACCGAGAACGCGAGCGGGAAGTTCGACGCACCGAACACGGCGACGGGCCCGACCGCGACGTTGCGCAGGCGCAGGTCGACGCGCGGCAGCGGCTTGCGCTCGGGGCGCGCCGGATCGATCCGCGCGTCGAGAAAGCCGCCGTCGCGCACGAGCGACGCGAACAGCGCGAGCTGGCCGACCGTGCGGCCGCGCTCGCCTTCGATGCGCGCGCGCGGCAGGCCCGTTTCGATGACGCAGCGCTCGATCAGGTCGTCGCCGAGCGCCATGATGTGGCGGCCGATCGCGTCGAGAAACGCGGCGCGGGCTTCGAGCGACGTTTCGCGATAGGTGTCGAAGGCGTCGTCGGCGAGCGCGCAGGCCGTCTCCAGGTCGTGCAGGCTCGCACCGCCGAAGGCGGGTTCGAGCCGTTCGCCGGTGGCGGCGGCGATCGCGTGGAGGGTGCCGTTCTGTCCGGCGACGGCGGACGGGCCGATCAGGAGCTGACCTGTGAGTTGCATGGTTTTCCTCGGAAAAAAAACAGGAGCCGGGCGTGGAGCGCCCGGCCGAAGGGATCATGGGAAAAGGAGCGAGTGCGTCAGTCCTCGTCGTCGTCGAGTTGCAGCTTCTCCGAGCGCACGCCGGTGTTCGCCCCCCAGTAATAGATGACGAGCGCGACGGCCGCGACGACGACCGTGTCGTACGGATGGGCAAGCTGGCCCGTGCCGCCGAAGCCGCCGAGATACGACAGGACGATCATCGCGGCATAGAACGCGATCAGCCACGCGGACGAGCGCACCTGCTCGGCGAGGCTCAGGTGCGCGGTCGGCACCCAGCGGCGGCACGCGAGATAGATCACGAACATCACGATCTGCAGGCCGAGCAGCCAGGACACCGTGCTCCAGCCCGACCAGTAGACGATCAGCGCGGCAATCACGAACGACGCGGGGCCGGTGATGCCGAACGCGCTGGCGCGGAACGGCCGGGGGAGGTCCGGCGCGGTGCGGCGGAGGGCGGCGACCGACACCGGTGCGACCGCATAGCTCAGCACCAGCGCGGCCGACACGATGTTGATCAGCGCTTCCCACGACGGGAACGGCAGCGTCCAGAAGATCGCGAGGCCGAACGTGAGCCACAGGCCCGCGCGCGGAATGCCCGATGCTTCGTCGACGCGCGTGAACACCTTGAAGAACGTGCCCGTCTTGGCCCAGCCGTAGACCACGCGCGGCGTCGCGTTCATGTAGATGTTGCCGCAGCCGCTCGGCGAGATCATCGCGTCGGCGACGACCATCACCGCGAGCCAGCCGACGCCGAGCGCCAGCGCGATGTCGCGGTACGGCAGCGAGAACGCCTTGCTTACGTCGTGCCAGCCGGCGGCGAGCATGTCGGTGGGGATGCTGCCGATGAACGCGAGCTGCAGCAGCACGTAGATCAGCGTCGACAACAGGATCGACAGGATCAGCGCGATCGGGATCGTGCGCTGCGGATTGCGCACCTCGCTCGCGACCGACACGATCGGCGTGAGCCCGAGGTACGCGAAGATGATGCCGCCGGCGGACACGGCCATCTCGATGCCCGGCATGCCGAACGGCGCGAAGCCCTGGATCGTCAGGTTCGCGGGCTTGAAGAACGTGAACAGCACGGCGATCACCGCCAGCGGCACGATGAACTTGAAGACGCTGATGATGTTGTTCGCCTTCGCGAACGTCTTCACGCTCGAATAGTTCAGGTAAAAGAAGAAGCCCAGCAGCGCGGCCTGCACGAGCCAGCCGAGCGTGGTCGGGTCGCTCGATCCTGCGACGGTCAGGCCCGGAAACCACGCGGCCGCATACTGGCGCGCGGCGACGACTTCGATCGCGATCAGGCTCGAAAAGGCGATCAGCGTGATGAAGCCCATCAGGTAGCCGAGCAGCGGGCCGTGCGAGAACACCGGGTAGCGGACCACGCCGCCCGCGCGCGGCAGCGCGGCGCCGAGTTCGCAGTAGACGATGCCGAGCAGCAGCACCGCGAAGCCGCCGAGCAGCCACGAGAAGATGCCGGCCGGGCCCGCGATCGTCGACACGTGACTCGCGGCGAACAGCCACCCCGAACCGAAAATGGCGCCGAGACCGATGAACGTGAGATCGGTCAGCGACAGCTGTTTCTTGAATTTGCCGTGACCCGCGTCGGGGTGCGCGGAACGGGAAAGCGGGACAGACGGGTGAGCGTTGCCTTGGCCTGGCATGGGCGTGTCTCCTGGAGGAATGTCGGCACAGGCTCGAGGTGCGCCGCGCTCCGACGGAGCAGCGGCACCAGCCTGCCGGCCGGCGTCGCCCGGTTCGAACGACCGGGGCGGGCTGCGGGGCGTTCACGCGCGGCGCGCTCGGGCGCCGGTATGAACGGGCCCGCAGGCCATGCCGGACCGAAGACGGCGGCGCGCAGGGGGGAAAGCCCGCACGCCGCCGCAGAGGGAGTCGATCAGAGACCGACGTCGGGCAGCGCCGGGCGCGTTTCGAGCGCCTTCGCGACGATGGCCTTCACTTCCGCGAGCGTGTCGCCCTGCAGCGCGAGGCGCGGCGGGCGCGTGATCGCGCTGCCGCGGCCGACCAGCTCTTCGCACAGCTTGATGCACTGCACGAGGTCGGGGCGTGCGTCGAGGTGCAGCAGCGGCATGAACCAGCGATACAGCGCGAGCGCTTCGTCGAAACGCTTCTGCTTCGCGAGGCGGAACAGCGTCTCGCCTTCCTTCGGGAACGCGTTCGACATGCCCGACACCCAGCCTTCGGCGCCGACGGCGATGCTCTCGACCACGACGTCGTCGAGGCCCGCGAACAGCACGAAGCGATCGCCGACCGCGTTGCGCAGGTCGATGAAACGGCGCGTATCGCCCGACGAATCCTTGAAGCAGACGATGTTCTCGCAATCCTGCAGCGCGATCAGCACGTCGGGCGTCACGTCGTTCTTGTAGATCGGCGGGTTGTTGTAGACCATCACCGGCAGGTCGGTGCTGGTTGCGACCGCGCGGAAGTGCGCGGCGGTTTCGTGCGGCTTCGCCGAGTAGACGAGGGCGGGCATCACCATCACGCCGTCGACGCCGACGCGCTGCGCCTCACGCACCGTGTTGCGCGCGAATTCGGTCGTGAATTCGGCGATGCCGGCGATCACCGGAATCTTGCCGCCGGCCGCGTCGCGTGCGGCTTCGATCACCTGGAGCTTCTCGCTCGTCGACAGCGACGTGTTCTCGCCGACCGTGCCGCAGACCACGAGGCCCGATACGCCGTCGTTCACCAGGTTCTTCACCACGCGGTGCGTGGCATCGATGTCGAGGGAAAAGTCCGGCTTGAACTGGGTGCTGACGGCCGGGAAAACCCCGGTCCACTGAATGGCGTTTCGGCTCACTTCAATCTCCTACGTGTTTGTATCGGTCGGCCGACAGGTGTCGGTGTGGCAACCAGTATCGCCGCGCAAATGCCCATCACGCTTGAGTCGTATCGCGGAGCAAAATGACGAAATCGGCACAGCGGCCGGACGGCGCGGGAAGGGCGCTTCGCACTATGCCGATTTCGTCGTCGTCCTCATCGAAAAGCCACAAGCGGGCGGACGCGCGACGGAGGAAGCTGTGCTCCTTTCCCCACTTCGGACGGCTCATGATGAAGCGCATCCAGATCATCGATTCGCACACGGGCGGCGAACCCACTCGGCTCGTCGTGTCCGGTTTCCCCGCGCTCGGCAGCGGCACCATGGCCGAGCGTCGCGACGTGCTCGCGCGCGAGCACGACCGTTACCGCACCGCCTGCATTCTCGAGCCGCGCGGCAGCGACGTGCTGGTCGGCGCGCTGCTGTGCGAACCCGTGTCGCCCGAGGCGGCGGCCGGCGTGATCTTCTTCAACAATAGCGGCTATCTCGGGATGTGCGGGCACGGCACGATCGGCGTCGTGCGCACGCTGCACCATATGGGGCGCATCGCGCCCGGCATGCACCGGATCGAGACGCCCGTCGGCACCGTCGAGGCGACGCTGCATGACGACCTGTCGGTCAGCGTGCGCAACGTGCCTGCGTATCGCCATGCGAAGGGCGTCGCGCTCGACGTGCCGGGTTACGGCCCCGTGAAGGGCGACGTCGCGTGGGGCGGCAACTGGTTCTTCCTGATCAGCGACCATGGGCAGCGCGTTGCCGGCGACAACGTCGCGGCGCTCACCGCGTATGCGTCGGCCGTGCGCGAAGGGCTCGAACGCGCGGGCATCACCGGCGCGAACGGCGGCGAGATCGACCATATCGAACTGTTCGCCGACGATCCCGAACACGACAGCCGCAGCTTCGTGCTGTGCCCGGGCCTCGCGTACGACCGCTCACCGTGCGGCACCGGCACGAGCGCGAAGCTCGCGTGCCTCGCGGCCGACGGCAAGCTCGAACCGGGCGCCGTATGGCGGCAGGCGAGCGTGATCGGCAGCGTGTTCCAGGCGAGCTACGAGCAGGCCGACGGCGGCATCGTGCCGACGATTCGTGGCAGCGCGCACCTGAGCGCGGAAGCGACGCTGCTGATCGAGGAAGACGATCCATTCGGCTGGGGTATTGCGCCGTGAGCGACACGAAGACGGATGTCGTCGTGATCGGCGCCGGCATCGTCGGCGCGGCGTGCGCGCACGAACTCGCGCAGCGCGGGCTGCGCGTGCTCGTCGTCGACGACGCGAGCGGCGGGGCAACCGGCGCGGGCATGGGGCACCTCGTCGCGATGGACGACAACGCGGCCGAACTCGCGCTCAGCCATTACTCGATCGAACTGTGGCGCGCGCTGAGCGGCGAGATGCCGGAAGAGTGCGCGTACCGCAACTGCGGCACGTTGTGGCTCGCCGCCGATGCGCACGAAATGGATCTGGCGCGCGCGAAGCAGGCGACGCTGGCCGCGCATGGCGTGGCGGGCGAACTGATCGACGCGGCGACGCTCGCGCGACTGGAGCCGATGCTGCGCGCGGGCCTCGGCGGTGCGCTGAAGATTCCCGGCGACGCGATCCTCTATGCGCCCGTCACCGCGAACTGGCTGCTGCAGCGCGCGCCGCGCATCACGTTGCGGCGCGACCGGGCCGTCGCGGTCGACGGCCCGAGCGTGACGCTCGCGAGCGGCGACACGCTGCGCGCGGAGCGGGTGGTCGTCGCGAACGGCGTCGCCGCGCGCACGCTGCTGCCCGAGTTGCCGCTGCGCCCGAAAAAGGGCCATCTGCTGATTACCGACCGCTATCCGGGCCAGGTGTCGCACCAGCTCGTCGAGCTGGGCTATGCGGCGAGCGCGCATGCGAGCGACGGCACGTCGGTCGCGTTCAACGTGCAGCCGCGGCCGACCGGCCAGTTGCTGATCGGTTCGTCGCGCCAGTTCGACACCGAGGACGCGCAAGTCGACCCGCCCGTGCTCGCGCGCATGCTGCGCCGCGCGGTGGGTTATCTGCCGGACCTGGCAGACCTGAACGGGATCCGCGCATGGACGGGCTTCCGTTCCGCGAGCCCCGACGGGCTGCCGCTGCTCGGCGAGCATCCGGCGCGGCCGGGCGTGTGGCTCGCGGTCGGGCATGAAGGGCTCGGCGTGACGACCGCGCCGGGCAGCGCGCGGCTCGTCGCTGCGCTGATGGCCGGCGAACGGCCGCCCATCGATATCGAACCGTATTTGCCGGGACGCTTTCTGAGCGCGTCCCTCGTAGCCGGAGCGCTGACATGAAACGATACCCACGCTCACTTCGTTCGCTGCCCCTCGTGGGGGCGGTCAGCCCCCTTGGGGCGGCCCGGCGGAGGCTGACATGATCATTCATCTGGACGGCCGCGCGCTGACGGTGGCCGACGGCGCGACCGTCGCGGCCGCCGTCGCGGCGAGCGGCGACGACACGACGCGCGTGTCGTGCACGGGTGCGGCGCGTGCGCCGTTTTGCGGGATGGGCATCTGCCAGGAGTGCAGGATGACGATCGATGGCCGACGCCGGCTGGCTTGCCAGACGCTGTGCCGCGACGGCATGCAGGTGGAGCGCACGCGATGAAACAGGAACGACTGAGCGTCGACGTCGCGATCGTCGGCGCGGGGCCGGCCGGGCTGTCGGCCGCGCGGGCCGCCGCACGCAGTGGTGCGACGGTTGCGATCGTCGACGACAACCCGCGAGCGGGCGGGCAGATCTGGCGGCAAGGCGCGGCGGCGATGCCGACGCCGGCCGCCGCCGAGCGGCTCGCCGTATTGCGGCAGCCGAACGTCACGCATCTCGCGGCGACGCGCATCGTCGCCGAAACGCAGCCGGGCACGCTGCTGCTCGAGGATGACGAACGCGGGCTGTTGCTCGATTTCCGCACGCTGATTCTCTGCTGCGGCGCACGCGAGCTGCTGTTGCCGTTTCCGGGCTGGACGCTGCCGGGTGTCACCGGCGCAGGCGGCTTGCAGGCGTTGATCAAGTACGGCCTCGACGTGCGCGGGCAGCGCACGGTGATCGCGGGCAGCGGGCCGCTGCTGCTGGCGAGCGCGGCGACGGCCCGGCACGCCGGCGCGCGCGTGTCGCACGTGCTCGAACAGGCCGCATGGGCCGACGTGGCCGGGTTCGGGGCGGGGCTGTGGCGCTGGCCGTCGAAGCTTGCGCAGGCCGCGAAGCTCGTCACCGCCGCCTATCGGCCCGATGCGCATGTCGTCGAGGCGTTCGGCGACAAGCGGCTCGAACGCGTGCGGATTCGTCAGGGCGATCGCGAGTTCGACGTCGACTGCGACCGGCTCGCGTGCGGCTTCGGGCTTGTGCCGAATACCGTGCTGCCGAGTCATCTCGGCTGCCGGATCGACGATGGCGCGGTGGCGGTCGATGTGCACCAGCGCACGAGCCGCGATGGTGTTTTTGCGGCGGGTGAGTGTACGGGCGTCGGCGGCAGCGAACTGGCGATGGTCGAAGGCGAAATCGCCGGTTTGGCGGCGACCGGGCAGACCGCGCAGTTGGCCGCGCTGGTTACGCAACGGGCGCACTGGCAGGTGTTTGCCGATGCCGTACGCGAGCGTTTCGCGATCCGCGAACCGATCCGCCGGCTCGCGCGGGCCGACACGTTGCTGTGCCGTTGCGAGGACGTGCGTTTCGACGCCGTCGCGCGAGCACCGGGCTGGACAGCCGCGAAACTGCAATCACGCTGTGGGATGGGCGCGTGTCAGGGCCGCGTGTGCGGCGCCGCCGCGCAGGCGCTGTTCGGCTGGACACCGCCGGTGCCGCGCACGCCGCTCGTACCCGCGCGGATCGGCACGCTGATGCTGGACGGTACGGCATCCTGCGACGGCGCGTGACGCGTCGCGGCAACACGGCAACACGGCAACACGGCAACACGGCAACACGGCAACACGGCAACACGGCAACACGGCAACACGGCAACACGGCAACACGGCAACACGGCCCGGTTGACACCGGGCCGCGCCATTCATTCCACCTTCACTTTCTCCCATCCGCCGACTTGCGGCGCCGCACAGGCGCGCAGGCACTCGATCGTCGCGGCCACGGCCGCACGATTCGCGCTGTCGGGGTGCCAGTACATCGACACCGCGCCCTGGCCTTCGAGCTGCATCGGCAGGATCCGGATCGCGTTCAATTGCGCGAAGCGCTGCGCAGCGCGGTGCGATGCCACGCCGAGCAGGTCGGTGTTGTTCAGCAGCGTGAGGTTGAGGATCGACGAATTCGATTCGACACAGTGCGGCGGCCGTACGCGGCCGGCGGCCGACAGCGCGGCCTCCAGCGCGTTGTGCACGGGCGTGCCCGACGGCCATACGATCCACGAGTAGGCGAGCACGTCGTCCCAGCCGACCGACGCCGCGCCGGCGAGCGCGTGGCCGGGCCGCGCGACGAACACGACCGGATCGACATACAGCGCTTCGGCATGCAGCAGCGGATCGACGGATGTCGATCCCGAGCGGCCCACGACGATATCCAGTTCGCTGCGTGCGAGCTGCGGCATCAGCTGGTTCATCGTGCTTTCGGTCATCCGGACCTGCGCGCGCGGCATCCGTTTCAGCAATTGCGACACCGCGAGCGGCACCGTGTCGGCCGCCGCCACGCCGGACGTACCGATCGTCACGAGGCCGCTGCCGCCTTCCCGCAGCGCGGCCATGTCGTCGCGTGCAATGTCGAGCTGCGCTTCGACGCGGCGCGCATGCTCGATCAATGCTTCGCCGTACGGCGTCGGCCGCAGGCCGCGCGCATGCCGCTCGAACAGCGGCAGCCCGACATCCTCTTCCAGTTCCTTCAGCCATTTCGACAGCGCGGGCTGCGTGGTGGCGAGCACGACCGCCGACTGGCTCAGATTGCCGGTGCCGGCAAGGCTCAACAGTACCTGCAGATGCCGCAGCCGCAGCCGGTGGGTCCAGTCCATCGCATGCCTCGTCGCGAGTAGGTATATCCAGAAACATATGGATCAGATGATTTGACCATTTTACCGGGTATGCCTGGGTCGAATATAAATCAGCTAACGGACTGCAGCACGGTCCCGCCCCGACATAGCGCCGGCACCGATCGGCCGATTCCAAGGAGACATCATGACGACCCATCCGGACGCGTCGCGCGCCGCCTACTACGCACGGATCGCCGAGCAACGCCTGGCGCCGCTGTGGGAATCGCTGCACAACCTCGTGCCGACATCCCCGCAGCCGGCCGCGCAGGCCGCGATCTGGAAATACGCGCAGGTGCGCGACCTCGTGATGCAGGCCGGCAGCGTGATCAGCGCGGAAGAAGCCGTGCGCCGGGTGCTGGTGCTGGAGAACCCGGGGCTGCCCGGCAAGTCGAGCATGACGCCGACCCTGTACGCGGGCCTGCAACTGATCCTGCCGGGCGAGATCGCGCCAAGCCACCGGCACACGCAGTCGGCGCTGCGCTTCATCGTCGAAGGGCGTGGCGCGTGGACAGCCGTGAACGGCGAACGCACGACGATGCATCCGGGCGACTTCATCATCACGCCGTCGTGGGCTTGGCATGACCACGGCAACCCGTCGGAGGAAGCGGGCGGCGAGCCGGTCGTATGGCTCGACGGGCTCGACATCCCGCTGCTCGCGAATCTCGACGCAGGCTTCGCGGAGAATTACCCGGAAGCCGTGCAGCCGGTGAATCGCCCGGAAGGCGACAGCTTTGCGCGCTTCGGTCACAACATGGTGCCGGTGCGGCATCGCGTGAGCGATCCGACGTCGCCGGTGTTCAGCTACCCGTATGCCCGCACCCGCGAGGCGCTCGACGCGCTGTACCGGAACGGCGAGCTCGATGCGTGGGACGGCGTGAAGCTGCGCTACGTCAACCCCGCGACGGGCGGCTGGCCGATGCCGACGATCGCCACCTTCATGCAGTTCCTGCCGGCCGGTTTCGACGGCCGCACGTACCGCAGCACCGACGCGACGATCTACTGCGTCGTCGAAGGCCGCGGCACAGCGTATATCGGCGGCAATGCATTCGAATTCGAGCCGCACGACATCTTCGTCGCGCCGTCGTGGGCGCCGGTGCGGCTGTCGGCGTCGTCCGACAGCGTGCTGTTCAGCTATTCCGACCGGCCCGTGCTGTCCGCGCTGAACCTGCTGCGCGAAGCGCGCGACTGACGCCGGCCGGTTTCGACGATTCGTTTCCCGTTTCCCGTTTCCCGTTTCCCGTTTCCCGATTCCCGTTTCCCGATTCCCGTTTCCCGATTCCCGTTTCCTGTGCGTCGCTGCGGCGGCGCGCCCCACCTTCATTCGTATTGACGCTGGAGCCATTCATGACTTTCGTTTTCCCGCCCGAAGCGCCCGTGGCGCTCCCCGTCGCCGGCAGCGACGCGCGGTTCGCGGTACGCCGTGTGTATTGCGTCGGTCGCAACTATGCGGCCCATGCACGTGAAATGGGCTTCGATCCCGATCGCGAGCCGCCGTTCTTCTTCTGCAAGCCGGCCGATTCGATCGTGCCGGTCGCGTACGGCGACACGCTCGACCTCGCCTATCCGTCGCAGACGCAGAACTATCACTACGAAGCCGAGCTTGTCGCGGTAATCGGCAAGGGCGGTTCGGACATCCCGCTCGAGCACGCGCTCGAGCACGTGTGGGGCTACGCGGTCGGCCTCGACATGACGCGCCGCGACCTGCAGATGAAGATGCGCGAGATGGGCCGGCCGTGGGAAATCGGCAAGGCATTCGACCGCTCGGCGCCGATCGGGCCCGTGCATCCGGCGAGCGACGTCGGTCACTTCGAACAGGGCGGCCTGTGGCTGACCGTCAACGATGCGACGAAGCAGAAGAGCGACGTGTCGCACCTGATCTGGTCGGTCGCGGAAACGGTGGCCGACCTGTCGAAGTTCTTCCGCCTCGAACCGGGCGACGTGATCTTCACGGGCACGCCCGAAGGTGTCGGCGCGGTGGTCGCAGGCGACGTGATGAAGGTCGGCGTCGAACGGCTCGGCGAACTGACCGTGCGCGTGGTCTGACGCATCTTGATCAAAAGGCGACATCGTGCAACTGCATAGCTTCTTCAACAGTTCGACGTCCTACCGGGTGCGTATCGCGCTCGCGCTGAAAGGGCTGCCGTACGACACGCTGCCGGTGAACATCCGCACCGGCGAGCATCGCGGGGCGGCGTACGTCGTGAACGTGAACCCGTCGGCCGCGGTGCCGGCGTTGGTCGACGGGGATTTTCGTCTCGGGCAGTCGCTCGCGATCCTCGATTACCTCGACCAGATCCAGCCGACGCCTCGACTGATTCCGCTCGAACTGCACCATCGTGCGCGCGTGCTGGAACTCGCGACGCTGATCGCATGCGACATCCATCCGGTCAACAACCTGCGCGTGCTGCGCTATCTCGACACCGAGTTGAAGGTCACGCCGCAGCAGAAGACCGCGTGGTACCGGCACTGGATCGCGGAAGGGATGGCAGCCGTCGAGCGGCTGCTCGTGCGCGCGGACGACGGCCCGTGGTGCTTCGGCGACACGCCGACGCTCGCCGACGTATGCCTCGTGCCGCAGGTCGCGAACGCGTTGCGGATGGATTGCGACCTGAGCGCGTATCCGCGCAGCCTCGCGGTATATGAACACGCGCGGCACGAGCCGGCGTTCGACGCGGCACAGCCGCAGCGGCAACCGGATTACGTCGCGTAACACGAAGCAGGAGACAGACATGGGCGAGACAAAACACAACGGCCGGCGCGTGCTGGTGATCGGCGGCGGCATCGGCGGGCTCGCGACGGCGCTCGCGCTCGCGCGCCAGGGCATCCGCGTGAAGCTGCTCGAACAGGCCGACCGGATCGGCGAGATCGGCGCGGGGATCCAGCTCGCGGCGAATGCATTCAACGCGCTCGACGCGCTAGGTGTCGGCGAGGCCGCGCGCGGCCGGGCGGTGTTCACCGACTGGCTGCAACTGATGGATGCGGTCGATGCGCGCGAGGTGGCGCGCGTCGATACGGGCGCCGCGTACCGCGAGCGCTTCGGCAATCCGTATGCGGTGATTCATCGCGCGGACATTCACCTGTCGATCTACGAGGCGGTCAAGGATCATCCGCTGATCGAATTCCGGACGAGCACGCAGGTGTGCGGCTTCGAGCAGGACGACAACGGCGTGACGGTGACCGACCAGCACGGCGAGCGTTATCGCGCGGATGCGGTGATCGGCTGCGACGGCGTGAAATCCGCGATCCGTCAAGCATTGATCGGCGACGCGCATCGCGTGACGGGCCACGTCGTGTATCGCGCGGTGGTCGACGTCGACAACATGCCGCAGGACCTGCAGATCAATGCGCCGGTGGTATGGGCCGGCCCACATTGCCATCTCGTCCACTATCCGCTGCGCGGCGGGCGGCAGTACAACCTCGTCGTCACGTTCCACAGCCGCGAGCAGGAAACCTGGGGCGTGCGCGAGGGCAGCAAGGAAGAAGTGCTGTCGTACTTCGACGGCGTCCATCCGCTGCCGAAGCAGATGCTCGACCGGCCGACGTCGTGGAAGCGCTGGGCGACCGCCGATCGCGATCCGGTCGAACGCTGGAGCGAAGGCCGTGCAACGGTGCTCGGCGACGCCGCGCATCCGATGACGCAATACATCGCGCAGGGCGCGTGCCAGGCGCTCGAGGACGCGGTGACGCTCGGTGCGGCCGTGGCCCGGACCGATGGCGACTTCGAGGCCGCGTTCGCGCTGTATGAACGTGTGCGGATTCCGCGCACCGCGCGCGTGCTGTACTCGGCGCGCGAGATGGGGCGGATCTATCACGCGAAGGGCGTCGAGCGGCAGGTGCGCAACGGCCTTTGGGTCGGCCGCACGCAGGCGCAGTTCTACGACGCGCTCGACTGGCTGCACGGCTGGCGCGCCGAGGATTGCCTGAAGTCCGTCGCGTAACGCGGCGCGGTTGGCCGATTCCCGCGGCGCGCATTTCAACGACACGACGCGCGACCGCCTTCCTGGAGGAGACATCATCATGGCCGATACGCTGTCCATCGACGTCAGCGAATGGATCGACCGGCATCGCGTGGCGCCGTTTCAGGCCGCGATCGTCGTCCTGTGCTTTCTGATCGTCGCGATCGACGGTTTCGATACCGCATCGATCGGGTTCATCGCCCCCGTCATCCGCGCGGAATGGGGGCTGTCGCCCGCGCAGCTCGCACCGGTGTTCGGCGCGGGGCTCGCGGGGTTGATGGCGGGCGCGCTCGTGTTCGGGCCGTTCGGCGACCGGTTCGGCCGCAAGCGGCTGCTGCTCGCCTGCGTGGCGTGCTTCGGCATCGCGAGCGCCGCGTCGGCGAGCGCGGGCGGCCTGACCGAGCTGATCGCGTGGCGCTTCGTGACCGGGCTCGGGCTCGGCGGCGCGATGCCGAATGCGATCACGCTGACCTCCGAATACTGCCCGGCGCGGCGCCGTTCGCTGCTGGTGACGACGATGTTTTGCGGCTTCACGATCGGCTCCGCGCTTGGCGGGCTCGCGGCTGCGTCGTTGATCGAACACCACGGCTGGCGTTCGGTGCTCGTCGTCGGCGGGGCCGCACCGTTGTTGCTGCTGCCGGTGCTCGCGTGGCGGCTGCCGGAATCGGTGCGCTATCTCGTCAACGCAGGCTCGGCGCGCGAACGGATCGCGGCGATGCTGGCGCGCATCGCGCCCGATCCGCATCTTGCGAACGCGTCGTTCATCGCGCCCGCCGGCAAGCCGGCCGGGCCGCCGCTCGGCCGCCTGTTCGGTGCCGACCTGCTGCGTGGCACGCTACTGCTGTGGCTCACGTTCTTCATGAGCCTGCTCGTGATCTACCTGCTATCGAGCTGGCTGCCGACGCTGCTGCGCACGACCGGCGCGACGCTGCAGACGGCCGCACGCGTCACCGCGATGTTCCAGATCGGCGGCACGCTCGGCGCGATCGTCCTCGGCGGCTTGATGGACCGTTTCGATCCGCATCGCGTACTGGCCTGCAGCTATGCGGCGGCCGGTGTATTCGTCGCCGCGATCGGCGTGTTTGCCGCATCGCCGTGGGGCGCCGCGCTCGCCGTGTTCGCGGCCGGTTTCTGCGTGTCGGGTTCTCAGGTCGGCGCGAACGCGCTGTCGGCTGCGTTTTATCCGACCGAGTGCCGCACCACCGGCGTGAGCTGGGCGAACGGGATCGGCCGTGGTGGCTCGGTCGTCGGATCGATGGCGGGCGGCGCGATGCTCGCGATGGGCGTGCCGTTGTCGACTGCGTTTGCCGTCGTCGCGGCGCCGTGCGTGATCGCGGGGATGGCGGTGCTGGCGCTCGGTGTGGTGCGTGCCGATGCGGCGCGCATGCCGGCCGCGAAGGCGATTGCGGGCGAGCAGACCACTTGAGCGAAGGAGGCGGTGCAAGGCCGCCTGCCGGAAAACAGCGGGGGGCAATATTATATAAATTAATATAATATCGATTTTTTAATTGTCCTCCTGCGCCAATGAACGACGATCTTTCCGCCGGGTTGCCGGAACCCGACTCGATGCGCGCGGCTGCCGATTCGGCCTGCGCGCTGCTCAAGGTGCTGTCGAATCCCGACCGGCTGCTGCTGCTTTGCGAACTGTCGCAAGGGGAGCGGTGCGTCAGCGATCTCGAGACGGCGCTGGACATCCGCCAGCCGACCCTGTCGCAGCAGCTCGGCGTGTTGCGGGACAACGCGCTGGTTCGCACGCGCCGCGAGGGCAAGAACATCCACTATTCGCTCGACAGCCCGGCCGCGATCGCGGTGATGGGCGTGTTGTATGAACAGTTCTGCGGCCCGGCCGCGAAGGGGCGGCGCGATGCAGCTTGATGCGCTTCGTTTCACGCCGTGGCTGTCGCTGGCCGGCGGCGTGCTGATCGGGCTCGCGGCCGCGTGGCTCATCGCATTCAACGGCCGGATTGCCGGCATCAGCGGCATCGTCGGCGGGTTGCTCACGGCACGCGCCGGTGAGCGCGACTGGCGCGCCGCGTTCATCGCCGGGCTGATCGCCGCACCGCTTGTGATGTACGTCGCAGGGAATCGTATGACGCCGCAGGTCGATGCAGGCTGGGTCGACCTAGTGGCGGCCGGGCTGCTGGTCGGCGTCGGCACGCGCTATGCGGGCGGTTGCACGAGCGGCCACGGCGTGTGCGGGATGTCGCGCGGTGCGTTGCGCTCGGTGGTCGCGACCGTGGTCTTCATGGTCGCGGGCTTCGTGACCGTCTTCGTGCGACGGCACGTGCTGGGAGGCTGACATGCAGGCAGGATTCGCGTTTCTGGCGGGGCTGCTGTTCGGCGTCGGCCTCATCGTGTCGGGCATGGCCAATCCGCAGAAGGTGCTCGGTTTTCTCGACCTGGCGGGCCGCTGGGATCCGTCGCTCGCGTTCGTGATGGCCGGCGCGATGGGCGTGGCCGTGTTCGCGTTCGCCTGGGCGAAGCACCGGACGCGGACGTGGCTCGGCTTGCCGATGCAGTTGCCGGCCGTGCGTGCGATCACCGTGCGGCTGGTTGCCGGAAGTGCGGTGTTCGGCATCGGCTGGGGGATCGCCGGGTTCTGCCCGGGGCCCGCGATCGTGTCGATCGGCTTCGGGTCGGCGAAGGGCATCGTGTTCGTCGTCGCGATGCTGGCCGGGATGGCGGTGTTCGAGTGGGTCGAGCGGCGCAGGAGTGTACGGTGATGTCGGGGTCGCCGCGTGCCAGGCAGGGTGCGGCGATTGCGCGTGCAGCGCGACGTGACGATCGATGCGATTGCGCGGCATTTCCCGGCCGGAACCCGGACGAGCCAGCCGCCGGGCGGGATGCCGCAGTGGATCGCGCTGCCGGACGGCGTGCGCTCCGAGGCGCTGTTCGACGCCGCGCTCGCGCACGGAGTCAGGATCGCGCCCGGCTCGATCTTCTCGAATTCCGACCGCTTCGACCGCTTCGACCGCTTCGACGGCTATATCCGGCGCGCTTGCACGCGCGTGTCCGATGCGGCGCACGAAGCGGCATTTGAAACGCTCGGCCGCCTCGTACGGGAAGCCACCGCGGCCACGTAAGCACGGTGTCGGCCGGCCGGGCCAGCGAATTCGCAGGCCCTCCGGTTTTCCGGGCCACCGACGCGGCCAGCCGCCGCCATTTCATCGGCTGGCCGAGTGCGTGGCGAGGTGCTGGCGGATCAACGACAGGTAACGATCGCCGACCGAGAAATCGCGTGCGGCGCGCGGCCGTTCGGCCTGGCGCAGCGTGGCCGGTGCGCTCATGCCCAGATACCGGCATACGGCGGACGGGAAGGGCTTGCGCGTATGCCCGAGCTGGCGAGCCGCGCGCTCGACGCGTGCATCACCGACCTGAGCGCGGAGCCACGCCAGCACTTGGCGATCAGCTTCGTTGACGATACGAACCAGATGTTCCATCGCGCACCTCACTGTTCATAAATACAGTACTGTAAATATAACCAGTGTTTGCGTTGACCGCAAGCGGGTGCGCATGCGGCTGGCCGTTCGGCCAGGGTCAGCGAGCCGGTACGGTGGTTCGCGTGATCCGGCCAGCAGGAGCGGCGGGCGCCACAGGAGCCGCAACCTTCGTATAGCGCGCGTCGGTCAGCGTGCCGAGGAACGCGACGATGTCGTCGATTTCCGCGTCGCTCAGTGCGGGTGGCGTGCCCGGCCGACGGTTCATCGGCGTCGAGTTGACGTTGATGTTGCCGCGGTAGGCGGCCGGCACGTCGTCGAACGTTCTGGCCCCGTGATACCAGAAGCCCGGGTCGGTCGAGCGCGTGTTGTAGAACGCGACCGCGTCGCGCAGCGTCGTGAACACGCCGTTGTGCATGAACGTCTGCTTGACCGCGACGTTGCGCAGCCCCGGCGTGCGCAGGTAGCCGCACCATTGCGTCGGCTCGGGCCAGCGCAGCCGCCGTGCGGTGTCGCACAGCCCGTTGTCGAAATGGCGCGGATCGCGGTTCGCCGGCAGCGCGCGGTTGCGCGGCACCGCGATTGCGTCGTAGCCGAAATCGGTGAAGAGCGAACGCTCCGGGCGGCTCGACGTCTCCGACAGCGTATGGCAGCTCATGCAGTTGCCCTTGTCGGGATTCCGGAACAGCGCGAGGCCGCGCATTTCGGCCGGCGCGAGCGGCTTGCGCGTGCGCAGGAACACATCGAAACGCGACGTGAACGGCGCCATCTCGTCGCTCTGCAGATAGGCTTCGACGGCCAGGCCCATCGCACGCACCAGTTGCTCGGGATCGCGCCGCACCGGCGCGCCGAAGCGCGCGGCGAGATCGGGCGCGAGTTCGGTGGCGTCGACCTTGCGCAGCAGCGCGGCCGGCGACCGGTTGTTCATCTCGTTCGGATCGAACAGCGGCCCGCGGATCTGCTCGGCGAGCGTATCCGCGCGGCCATCGCTGAACAGGCCGCCGAACGGCGACGGCGCGGGTGCGTCGTCATCCTGGTAGAAGTGGCGGCGCGGCACGTAACGCACATAGAGCAGCGACGGCGCGTTGCGCTGGCTGAAACGCCCGGGCCGGCTGCCTTCCGGCACACCGGGCCCCGCGAGCGAGGCGGCCGACAGCGTCGGCGCGAACGCGCGGCCCGGATCGTGGCAGCCCGCGCACGACATGCCGCGCGGCTCGGACAGCCGCGGATCGAAGAAGATCCGGCGGCCGAGCGCGACGAGCGTCGGGTCGGGCGCGAAGCGGGCGGTCGCCGCATCGATCTTGCCCGTCACCTGCGGCGTGCCGTTGCCGATCGTGTCGACGACTCGCGAAGGCGGCGCGCCGGGGAGCAGGACCGTTTCGGCCGGTGCGGCGTGGGCCGCGAGCGCCAGGCCCGCGAATACGGCCGCCGTGGCTAGCGTGCGCAGCGTTTGCAGGCCGCCCGCATGGCGGCCGTCACATCGAACCCCTTCACTCACGGCGCAATGAACCCCGTCTTGTCGCAGGCGAGCGTCGTGCCCGACTGGTCGCACGACGCGAGCAGCTTGCCGGCCGCCGAATACGCGTGGAACACCCAGCCGGTCGCCGGGGCGGCGCGGCGATCCATGATCAGGAAGCCGAAGCTGTTGTTGTGCGACAGCCGTTCGATCACGGCGCCCGGTGCGGGCGTCAGGCCGGCCGGGAACGGGTCGGGCAGCGCGACGTCGAGATTGTCGCCGCCGTTGCCGGACACGATCGTCGCCGGATGCCCGGACGAGAAGTTGATTGCCTGGAAGTCGTGCACGTGCCCGTGCAGCGCGACGTGCACGCCGGACGGGTAGTACGCCTGCGCGTTGAGGCTCGACATCACCGACTGCAGCGCGAGGTTGCCCGGCGCGGGCGTGCTGCCGGCGATCGGCGCGAACGCGAGGATCGGATGGTGGTTCGTGAAGATCGTCGTCGTCATGCCGGCCTTCGACGCGAGCGCGGCGACCGTCTGGAACTGCTTCTGGTAGATGCCGAATTGCGCGTCGGTCGTCTTGAGCGGCGTGCGGCCGACCTTCGCGGTGTCGAACACGATCACCTGCGAGCCGCCGCCGAGCGACACCGCATAGGGTTCCGAATAGTTCGCGTTGTTGTCGTTGGCCGGATCGTCGCACGAGCGCGCGGCCGAATACGGGCGCGGATCGAGGAAGCGGAACCAGCCCTGGCCCGCCCGCGCGCATTCCTCGTGGTTGCCGCGCACGACGACCCACGGCGCCTTCGCGAGCAGCGGGGCGGCCGGACGGAACAGGTCGGCCTGCCACGTATCCCAGCCATAGCCCCACGGGCTGTCCTTGCAGCCGGCGATGTCGGGCGGGCACGCGTTCTCGCGGTAGTGATAGTCGCCGATGTGCATCACGAGGTCGGGCGACAGCTTCGCGACGCTGGCCGCGATCGTGTCGAGCGGCCAGACCGATGCGTCGTTGCACGCCTGCCACGCGTTGTCGGCTTTCTTCATGCGGCAGCCGGTATCGGCGATGATCGCGATGCGTTGCGGCTGCGCCTTCGGCAGCGGCAGCGTGCGGCCCGCGACGCTTGCCGCCTGCGCGCCGGCCGGTAGCGTCATCTCGCAGACGGACACCGGGAAGCTCGACGGCTTCGAATCGGACGGATCGCTGGCGGTGGGCCGCTGGGCGAGGGTCGCGGCGCCCGCGCGCACGGCCATGCGCGACAGCTTGCCGTCGACGGTCAGTTGCGGGCACAGCGGATCGCCGGCCGACGCGGGTGTGTAGTTCGTGATGACGCGCGCGATCGCCTGGTTCGACTCGCCGATCTCGACCCATGCGGCCTGGACGTTGGCCGACGCACTCGCCGGATCGGCCGGCGAATCGATGTGGTTCGAGCACGCGGACAGCGCGGCGAGGGCAGCAAGGGGAGCGCAGCGCACGAGCAGCGCGCGCGTGAGGAGTCGTCGCATGGGAGGCACCGTAGGAAAGTCGTCAACGATACGCAGCGCGAATGTAAGAAATATGAAAAAACCGGGCGCGACAGGGCGCTTGAGCACGGCCCGGGGGCTTGACCTCAAGCCGGCTTGAAGCAGCAAAGTGCGATGCACGCTCAATGAACCCGAAGAGGAATCGACGATGGAAACCAGCCAGCCCAATGACGAACAATCCGCGCTGTGGAACGGCCCGTCGGGGCGCGCGTGGGTCGACACGCAGGCGCCGATCGACCGGATGTTCGAGCCGCTGGAAAAGTTGCTCGTGGATGCGGCGGCCACGTCGTCCGCGCGCAGCGTGCTCGACGTCGGCTGCGGCACGGGCGCGGTCACGCTCGCGATCGCGCGGCGGCTCGGGGCGGACGTGCAATGCACGGGCATCGATATCTCGTCCCGGATGATCGACGCCGCGCAGGCGCGCGCCGAGCGCAGCGGCGTTCGCGCCCGTTTCGTGCGCGCGGATGTGCAGACCCACGCGTTCGAGCCCGCGAGCGTCGATCTGATCGTGTCGCGCCTCGGTGTGATGTTCTTCGACGATCCGGTCAGGGCGTTCGCGAATCTGCGGCATGCGGCACGGCCGAATGCGCAGATGCGGTTCATCGCATGGCGCAGCGCGGCCGACAATCCGTTCATGACGATCGGCGAGCGGGCCGCCGCGCCGTTGCTGCCGAACCTGCCCGCCCGGCGGCCCGGCGCGCCGGGGCAATTCGCGTTCGGCGACCGGCAGCGCGTTGCGTCGGTGCTGTCGGACAGCGGCTGGGCGGACATCGCGATCGAGCCGGTCGATCTGGCGTGCGCGCTGCCTGCTTCCGCGCTGGACGACTACATCTCGCGGCTGGGCCCGGTCGGGCTGGCATTACTGGAGGTGGACGAGGCGACCCGGCGGCGCGTGGTCGACACGATGCGTGCCGCGTTCGCGCCTTACGTGGAGGGTGCCGATGTGCGCTTCGACGCGGCATGCTGGCTCGTGACGGCGCGGGCACCGTCCGCGTAATGCGTTGCGGTAACGAGGCAGGTCAACGAAGGGCCGGCCGGTTCGCCCCGCGCGTGGCCGTTCGCGCGGGACGAAGCCGGGCCGCGTGACGCACGCGCGTCAGTGTCGCCGCGCGCGCAACATCAACCACGCGCATCCGCCGGCGACCAGGGCGAGACCGAGCAAGACGGCTTCGACGCCGAGTGCAAACCCGGGCGGCATGTTCCCGGTGTCCGGCACCGGCGACAGGTTGACGCCCATTGCGATGGCGCCGCCGGCGAGCAGCGTCGCGCAGACGATCCAGTAGACCTTGCCGCGCGGCGCCGCGGCCCGGATTCGCCACAGCGCGATGCCGGCGCCGCCGAGATAGAGCACGGCGAGCGTGCCGAGCGCGATGACGTCGGAGGCGCGGCTTTGCAGGAGTCCGGTCATCGTGCCGCTCCATCGTGGATGGCGAACCGCCACGGCGTGGCAAGGGCGGAGCTCATTCGGCCTCCGTCGCATGCCCCGGCGCGCGGCTCAGCAGATGCGTGCGCTTGTCGGCCGCGAGCGACACGTAGCGTTCGTACTGGCGCAGCACATCGGCAATCACTTCGTCGCCGCGCAGGTATTCGACGTCGTAGCCGAGCCGCCCATCCTCGAAGAACGTGACGATCCCGTACACGTGGGCCCGTTCCGCTTCCGGCTCGGCTGCCTCGCGCACCAGGAACGCGGCGGCGGATTTCACCGTCACGCGCACGCCGTACACGAAATCGCGGTGGTCGGCGGTCGGCACGGTGAGCCGCACGGCATCGTCGCTGTCGCGCTGCACGTTCGCATCGACGCCGCTCGCGCGCAGCTCGTCGGCGACCTTGCGCAACGCGGGCTCGACCGTCTCGGCGACGAACTGGCGCGCTTCGGCTTCGGTCGTCTGCCGCAGGATGTGCGTCAGGCGGTGGCGCCAGTGCTGGCCGGTCCAGAAGCTCGTCGCGGGCGCGATGTCCTGAGAATAGTGCACGCGGTCGGCCGCGAGCCCGCGCCACAGCCCGTAGCAGAGCGCGAGCATGATGATCGCCACCGGAAGCGCGGCGATCAGCGTCATCGCCTGCAACGCGCCGAGCCCGCCAGCGACGAGCAGCACCGCGGCCGTCACGCCGAGCAACGCGGCCCAGAACAGCCGTTGCCACACGGGCGAGTGCGCGTTGCCGCGCGTCGCGATCTGGTCGAGCACGAACGCGCCCGAATCGGCGGACGTGACGAAGAACACCGCGATCAGCACGATCGCGACGATCGACAGTCCTTGCGATAGCGGCAGGAAGTCGAAGAAGCGGAACAGCAGCGCGTCGACGTTGGTGGCCGTCTGCGCGAGCGCGCCGGCCGCGCCGTGCGTATCGAGCCAGATCGCGCTGTTGCCGAACACGGTCATCCACACGAGGTTGAACGCGGTCGGCACGAGCAGCACGCCGATCACGAACTGACGGATCGTGCGGCCGCGCGAGATGCGCGCGATGAACATGCCGACGAACGGCGACCACGACACCCACCACGCCCAGTAGAGGATCGTCCAGCCGCCGAACCAGCCTTCCTCGCGCGGCGACGCGTACGCATAGGTGCGGAACGACAGGTCGACGAGATGCGACAGGTACTGGCCGATGTTGTCGCCGAGCGCGCGCAGCAGGAACGACGTCGGGCCCGCGACGACCACGAACGCGAGCAACAGGAACGCGAGCAGCAGGTTCAGCTCGGACAGCCGCCGCACGCCCTTGTCGAGGCCACTCGCGGCGGAAGCACCCGCGAGCAGCACGACCAGCACGACGAGCCCGATGCGGAACGCGTTGCCGCTGGTGTCCCAGCCCACGACCGTGTGCAGGCCGGCGCTGATCTGCATCACGCCGTAGCCGAGCGTCGTCGCGATGCCGGCGACCGTGCCGACCAGCGCGAACGCGTCGACCGTGTGGCCGATCCAGCCGTTGATGCGCTCGCGCAGCACCGGATACAGCCCCGAGCGCAGCGTCAGCGGCAGGTTGTAGCGGAAGCCGAAGTACGCGAGCACGAGCCCCATCAGCCCGTAGATCGCCCACGCATGGAAGCCCCAGTGGAAGAACGTCATCAGCATCGCTTCGCGCGCGGCGGCGGCCGTGCCGGGGTCGACGGTCGGCGGCTTCAGGAAGTGCTGCATCGGCTCGCCGACGCCGAAATACATCAGGCCGATGCCCATGCCGGCCGCGAACAGCATCGCCGTCCACGACACGAAGCTGAATTCGGGTTCGGCGTCGTCGGGGCCGAGCCGGATGTTGCCGAAGTCGCTGGCGGCGATCAGCACGAGAAACACGAGGAAGCCGGTGACGGCGAGCACGTAGAACCAGTCGAAGCGTGCGATGGCCCATTGCTGGCCGGCGGAGAACAGCGCGCCGGCTTCGCTCGGGTGCAGCGCGCACACGACGAGCAGTGCGCCGATGACCGCGAGCGCGGGCAGGACGACCTGCGGCTTGAACGTCGTGCGGGGCGAGGGACGGGAATCTGGCATGGCTGGCATCCAGTTGTGGGCGCAACGAGGCGCGACGCCGCCCGGCGCGCGTGTTCGCGCGTCGGACCCTGATACGGCGTGCGTCGAGTGTACCGCGGTGTCAGGACTGCAAGAAGGGGGCATGCAGAAGAGATGAACCTGACGAATTGTAAGGTATTGGGAGGATCGAGAAAACCCAGGAGGTTCGCCCGGCGGGCGGACGGGGCGCGGCAAACGCCGTGGCGGACGTTTATCGTCCGCCCGGACGGCGCGCGTGGGAATGCGGGAAATGCGCGTGTCGTCCGGGGCAGGGGCAGCGCGCCGAAAGCGCTGCCGCGAGGGTTCAGAACGTGACGGCGATGCCGGCCATGCCGACGAACTGGCCGTGCGTCGTCGATGGCGTGAGCTGCTGCGAATCGCCGACGATCGGCGCCGCATCGATCACGTGGCCCGCGCCTTGCGCACCGAGCGTCTGCCCGCTCGAATGCGTGTACGCCTGCAGCGCATAGAGCGTCGTGCGCTTCGACAGGCTGTACGACTCCTTCAGCGAATACTGCTGGTAGCGGGCCGCACTGTTGATGCCGTTCGCCTTCGACGCGAGCGTGTACGCGAACGCGCCGGCCACCGAGAATGTCGGCGTGAAGCGATACGCGGCGAGCGCGCCGTAGGTGTTGAACACGGCCGTGTCCGTGAACGCCGAGCCGTTGCCGGGCAGGTACTTCACGTTGGAATAGTTGAGGCCCATCGTCAGGTCGCCGAGCGTGTAGTTGCCGGCCGCCGCGACCTGCTCGACGGCCTTCGCGGTCAGGTAGCCCTGGTTCAGCACCGACACCGCGAAGCTGCCCGACGCGGCGGTCGCCGGATTCAGGAAGCCCGCCGACGAGCCCGAGCTGTTGATGCGCAGGTAGCCGGCCGCGACGCCAATCGGCCCGTTCGCATAACGCAGCGCGGCGCTGAACGTGTTGCCCTTGCCGGTCGCGCCGGCAATGCCGCCGAAGGCATACATCGCGCTGGCGGTCAGCCCGGCGAAGGTCGGCGACGTATAGGTGACCGAGTTGTTCACGCGTGTCGTCGTGTCGAGGCCGTCGATGTCACCCGGATGCGCGCCCGTCGCGCCGGTCAGCCAGCTGCTCGACGCGTACGGGCCGACGAACAGGAAGTAGGGCGTGTACTGGCGGCCGGCCGTCATCGTGCCGTAGTGATCGTTGCGCAGGCCGACGAACGCCTGGCGATTGAAGATCAGGCCGGCGGCGGATTGCGCGCCGTTGTTCAGGTTGAAGCCGGACTGCAGGTCGAAGATCGCATGCGTGCCGCCGCCGAGATCCTCGTCGCCGCGCAGCCCGAACTTCGACGCATACAGGTTGCCGTCGCGCATGTAGACGTTCGAGTGGCCCTGCTGGTTGTTCACGTACGCGAGCGAATCGTCGACGACACCGTACAGCGTCACGCTGCTCTGCGCGTGGGCGGCGGTCGTGCCGAGCGATGCAGCCGATAAAATCAGGATTGCATAGCGATTGACGGGTGCTTTCATTGACGATCTCCAGATCTCATCATCTTTTCAAGGTGGGCGGGAGGCTCGGTCGCCTCCTCAGTGGCCGGCGGCGGGCCGCGTGAACGGCCCGTCTTGCGCGGGTGACGCGGTTCAGCTGTCGAATGCGACGACGAGGCGGCGCCATGCGTCATCGAGCGCATCCTGCTCGATGCGCGCGCCGCGCACGGCGACCGGGCCTTGCAGCGACGCGGGCAACAGGATCTCGACGCGGTCGGCCGGGCGTGCCGGGCGGCCGTCCCAGCGCACCGATACGCCGAACGCGCCCGACGCTTCGCGGCCGGTCTCGATGCGCCACAGCCCGTATTCGCCGTCACGCCATGCTTCCGTCTCGCCATCGTCCTCGACGCATTCGCCGTACGCGACACCGTCCTCGATGCGCGGCGCAACGAGGAAGCCGCGCGTGTCGGCACGCGCGCCGAAATGCTGTTCCGCGACGTTCAGCGGCAGCACGCGGCCCTCGCGCAGCAGCATCACCGGCGAGTCGAGCGGCGCGGGCAGCGTCACGCTCGCACCGCCGTCGAACGCTTGCGCGCTCGCGCAGCACATCCAGCGCGCGCCCGACGGCAGGTAGACGGTGCGCGCCGTCAGGCCGGGATCGACGACCGGCGCGACGAGCAGCGCGTCGCCGAGCATCATGTCGTCACATTCGTCGTAGCAGCGTGCGTCGCCGGGGAAATCGGCGAAGGTCGGCCGCAGCACGGGCTCGTAGCGCGTCGTCGACAGCCACAGCAGGTGATAGAGGTAGGGCAGCAGCCGGTAGCGCTGCTTGATCAGCGACGCGATCTGCGCGGTGATCTCCGGATACATCCACGGTTCGTTGACGGTGCCGTCGTCGTTCCACGAGTGGATGCTGAAGCGCGGCATGAAGAGGCCGAACTGCACCCAGCGCAGCAGCAGTTCCGGCGACGGCGCGGGCCCGGAGAAGCCGCCGATGTCGTGACCGATGTTCGATACGCCCGACAGCGCGAGCCCGAGGCCCATCTTCAGGTTGTAGCGCAAGGTTTCCCACGACGTATAGTTGTCGCCGGACCAGGTCTGCACGTAGCGCTGCATGCCGGCGCCGCCGGAGCGCGACACGAGGAACGGCCGCCGCGCCGGCGCATGCGCGCGCTGCGCGTCGCGCGACGCGCGCATCATCAGCATCGTCTGCAGCACCTTCGCTTCACGCACGGGATACGGCTGGCCGAAGCCGTGCGCGATCGCGTCGGGCGACCAGATCTCGTACTCGTTGTTGTCGTTCCAGGTCGACTCGATCCCGTATTCGAGCAGCGCCGACGTGACCTGCTCGCGCCACCAGCGGTACGCGTCGGGCTGCGTGAAGTCGAGATACGCGCCGACCTCGTCCCAGAACTGCACCCATGCGGGCTCGCCGGATGCCGAGCGGATCAGCAGCCCGCGCCTGGCCGCCTCTTCGAATGCGGGATGGTCGCGCAGCAGGCACGGCTTGATGTTCGCGCACAGACGGATGCCGTGGTCGCGGTAATGCTTCACGAAGCCCTTCGCGTCGGGAAACTTGTCGCGGTTCCAGTTGAACACGTAGCGCTTCGCACCGATCGACGTATAGCCCGACGACAGGTGGAACGAATCGCACAGGATGTCGTGCGTGTCGCATTGCTCGACGAACTGGTTCATCTGCTGCTGCGCGTCCGGCGCATCGGTGTAGCGCATCGTCGAGCCCGAGTAGCCGAGCCCCCATTTCGGCGTGCGCGCGGGGCGCCCGGTGAGCCACGTGAAGCGCCGCGCGGCCGCGAGCGGCGTGTCGGGCGACGCGATGAAGTAGTAGTCGAGATCGCCGTGCTCGGCGACGAAATAGCGGTACGGGCCATGATAGTTGTCGAGCTCGCGGCCCATGTCGAACGCGCAGTCCGACAGCGTGTCGTAGAACAGCCCGAACCCCTGGCACGCTGCGGGCGACCACGTGATGTAAAACGGAATGTGCTTGTACAGCGGGTCGGTGTGCTTCGCGCTGTAGCCCATCGCGTCGATGTTGCGCATCTCGAAGCGCGCGCCGGTGCGGTCGAGGTCGCCCGCGCGTTCGCCGAGGCCGAACACCTTGTCGCCGCGCTCGCGGGCGACGTAGTGATACGCGCGATCGTCCCACCAGCCGAAGTTGTACGCCTGCGTCGCACGGTCGGCGAGTGCGACGCGCCATGTGCCGTCCGCGTCGCGCATCGACCACGTGCAATGGCCGCCTTGCCTGCGCACCGCGAGCCGGATCTGTACGGTCTCGATGCACACGCTGTCATCGTCTTCGACGAGGGTAAAGGAGGGCAGCGCGAAGCCGCTCAGGTCGAGGCGGTCGCGCCCGTCGAGCGGCACGTCGTCGAGGCCCGGCGCGATCGACCACGTGCGCGGGTTGCGTGCCGTCGCGTCGGGCAGCACGCGCACCCGTACGATGTCATCCTCGAGCACGAAGATCTCGACGGTTGCGCCCGCCTCGGATGCGAGCAGCACACGGTTCGCGTGCTGGCCGGCGACGCGGAACACGGGCGGATGAAGAAGCGAAGTCATGAATGCGATTCCTGGTAAGGGCGAAGGTCAGGCGTGCCGGGCGAGCAGGCGTTCCTGCTTCGACTGCCCGCGGATCAGCATCGCGAGCAGCGTGACGCCGATGATGTCGAACAGGCCGAGGCACGCGAACAGCGGCGCATAGCCGATCTTGTCGGCGAGCGCGCCGACCAGCAGCGAGAAACCGAGCCCGCCGATCCACGCGGCCATCCCGGCGAAGCCGCTCGCGGTGCCGACTTCCTCGGGATCGAACACGTCGGCCGACAGCGTGTTGACGAGCGCGGAGATCATCTGGTGCGCGAAGCCGCCGACGCAGAACAGCGCGATGGCCGTGTACGGCGACGCGACGAGCCCGATCATCGCGGGCCCGAGCATCAGCACCGCGCCGAGCGCGATGCCCGCGACGCGCGACCATACGAGCGGCAGCTCGAACCGCTTCGCGAGATACGGAGACAGGTAGCCGCCCGCGATGCCGCCGAGGTCGGCCGCGAGAAACGGCATCCACGCGAAGATCGCGATCTGCTTGAGTTCCATGTGGCGCTCGGTCGCGAGATACAGCGGAATCCAGAAGCTGAAGGTCTGCCACGCGGGTTCGGCGAAGAAGCGCGGCAGCGCGATGGCCCAGAAGCGCCGCGCGGTGACGACGTCGCGAATGCGGCGCTTCGACACGGGCGGCATCGTCGCCTGGCCGTCGCGGATCAGCGCGCGCTCCTGCGGCGTGATGCGCGGATGATCGGCCGGCGACCGGTACTGCGCGTACCAGAGCGCGGCCCACACGAAGCCGAGCGCGCCGGTGGCCATGAACGCGGCCTGCCAGCCGAACCGCATCGACAGGAACACGACGAGCGGCGGCGCGATCGCGGCGCCGAGCGACGTGCCCGCGTTGAAATAGCCGACCGCGACGGATTTCTCGCGATCGGGAAACCATTCGGCGACCGCCTTCATCCCGGACGGAATCGCGGCGGCTTCGAACAGGCCGAGAAAGCCGCGCAGGATGCCGAGCGACAGCCAGCCCGACGCGAAGCCGTGCGCGACGCCGACGATCGACCACAGCATCGCGAACAGCGCGAACCCGAGCCGCAGCCCGATCAGGTCGACGACGAAGCCGCACACGGGCTGCATGATCGTGTAACCGATCTGGAACGCGCCGACGATGTACGAATACTGCTGCGTCGAGATCGAAAAGACCTGCTTCAGCTCGGGGGCGAGCACCGCGAGGGAGTTCCGTGCGAGGTAGTTGAGGATCGTGCCGAGACATACGAGCACGATGATCCACCAGCGCAACGCCTTGACTGTCTTCACTGCTGTCTCCTGTCAGAGGGGCGGGCGCACAGCGCCCGCCGATCCGTAAGGGCCATCCGCCCGGGATGGCTTATTCGTTTTATTCGTACGATGTCCGATCTTGATTGGAGCCGGTTATACCGGCTTATATCGAAAATACGGTATTCGAACGAACATTTTGTCGTCATCGAGCCGCGATGTTATCTGACGACTGATCATTTTCGAGCATCCTATGTTCGAATTCGAATCCGGTCAACGTGAAAATGCATTCGAACGAACTTGCTCGGGGTTTTCCCGAGGGGCGCCGCCACGCGGCGTAGTTGGCAACGCACGGCGATCACGCGCGAAGGCCCGTGCGGCGGGGCAGTGCGCGCATCGGGTGATCGAAAAGGCGTGGGGCGGGACGTGACAACCCTGATGAAAATTTATTTCTTTTTGAGGCAGGAGTTGTGTAAATTCATTTTCATCATCCTTGCAACAACCCTTCGCATGACGCCTCTCGTTCCACCCGACGCCAGTCACGACGAACCCGCGATCGCCGAGCGGATCGCGTCGGCGATGCCGTTGATGACGCCGATCCACCGCCGCATGGGCGAGTTCGTGCTCGCGAATCCGTTCCGCGCGGCGACGATGCGCATCGACGAACTCGCGCAGGCCGTGAATGCGTCGATCGCGACCGCGAACCGCTTCGCGAAGGCGCTCGGTTTCGACGGCTATCCGGCGATGCGCGCGGCGCTCGTGCGTGGTTTCGAGGCGACGCTCGGGCCGGTCGAGCGGCTGCGTTCCGCGCAGGAGCAGGAGCCCGGCGTACGCGGCGCCGCGTGGATCGACGCGGTATTCGACCAGGCCGTCGCGAACATCGAGAACACGCGTGCGCAACTGGACGCAGCCGATGTCGAGGCCGCGGTCGAGGCGATCGTCGGCGCGCGGCGCGTGCTGATTCTCGGCGCGGGGTCGAGCGCGTTTCTCACCGGGCTGATGGAGCACGGGCTGTCCGTCTGCCATGACAACGTGCAATCGCTCGCGTTGCTCGGCGGCCCGTCGCACGCGGCGCGGCGGCTGTACACGGCCGACTCGCGCGATCTCGTGATCGCGCTCGCGTTTCCGCGCTACGTGAAGGACACCATCGAACTGGCCCGTCGCGCGGCGGCGCGCGGTGCGCGCGTGCTGGGCATCTCCGACGGCCCGCAATCGCCGCTTGCGCCGATCGCGTCGCTGAACCTGTACGTCAAGGCCGAACGGCGCTTCGCGGCGACGTCGGAAGCGGCCGTGCTCGCGATGATCGAGGCGCTGATCGACGCGGTCGCGCTGCGCACGCACCGGTCCGCGAAATCCGCGGCCGAGATGACCGAATTCCTGCTGCCGTGGCTCGTCCAGCCGCAAGCGACGCTGCCGGCCGCCAACCCTTCTACTCACCGTCCGAAAAAAACATGACTTCACCCGCGATCGTTGCGATTCACGGCGGCGCAGGCACGATCCTGCGCGAGGCGATGGATTCCGACACCGAACGTCAGTACCGTGCCGAACTGACCGCCATCCTGACGGCCGCGCAGCAGGTGCTGGCCGATGGCGGCAGCGCGCTCGACGCCGTCACCGTCGCGGTGCGGATGCTCGAGGATTGTCCGCTGTTCAACGCCGGGCGCGGCGCCGTCTATACGGCGGAGGGCAAGCACGAACTCGACGCGGCGGTGATGGATGGCGCGACGCTTGGCGCCGGCGCGATCTGCTGCGCGACGCGCGTGCGCAATCCGGTGCTGGCCGCGCGGCGCGTGATGGAAGCCAGCGAGCACGTGCTGTTCGCCGGTGACGGCGCCGATGCGTTCGCGGCCGCGCAGGGGCTCGAACTCGCGGAACCGGATTACTTCCACACCGAGGCGCGTCACGCGCAGTGGGTCAAGGCGCGCGCAGCGGCGGGCGCCATGCTCGACCACGACGCGGCGACGTTCACGTTCGGCGCATCACCCTCGCAGCAACCGGCCGAACCGCTCGATCCGGACCGCAAGCACGGCACGGTCGGCGCGGTCGCATGCGACCAGCACGGCCACATCGCGGCGGCGACGTCGACGGGCGGCATCACGAACAAGCAGCCGGGGCGTGTCGGCGATTCGCCGATCATCGGCGCGGGCTGCTATGCGGACGACGCAACCTGCGCGGTGTCGTCGACGGGCACCGGCGAGATGTTCATCCGGCTCGCGACCGCGCATGACGTGGCCGCGCAGATCGCGTATCGCGGCGCATCGCTCGCCGAGGCCGCGCACGACGTCGTGATGAACAAGCTGCCGCGCCTCGCGGGCCGCGGCGGGATCATCGCGGTCGATGCGCAGGGCAACGTCGCGATGCCGTTCAACACCGAAGGGATGTACCGCGGCTATGCGCGCGTCGGTGAAGCGCCGGTGGTCGGCATCTATCGCGACGACGACACGGCCTGATTCCGGCCCGCACGAGGAGGAGACCCACGATGACTTCGAGCCGTAATCCGTCCGGCCTGGTGCTGCCCGAGCAGCGCGTGGTGGCCGTCGACGACCTGTCGGTCACGTTCCGCCGCGAAGGCGCGACGTTCGACGCGGTACGCAACGTGTCGTTTCACGTCGACCGCGGCGAGACGCTCGCGATCGTCGGTGAATCGGGCTCGGGCAAGTCGGTCACGTCGCTTGCGCTGATGCGGCTCGTCGAGCACGGCGGCGGCGCGATCACGAACGGCCGGATCGCGTTCCGCCGGCGCGGGGGCGCGATTGTCGATCTCGCGCAGGCCAGCGGCGCGACGATGCGCGGTATTCGCGGCGCGGATATCGCGATGATCTTCCAGGAGCCGATGACGTCGCTGAACCCGGTGTTCACCGTCGGCGACCAGATCAGCGAGGCGATCGCGCTGCATCAGTCGAAAAGCCTGTCGGAAGCACGCGCGGAAACGCTGCGGCTGCTCGAACTCGTGCGCATCCCGGAGGCGCGCCGCGTGTTCGCGCGCTATCCGCACCAGTTGTCGGGCGGGATGCGGCAGCGGGTGATGATCGCGATGGCGCTGTCGTGCCGGCCGTCGCTGCTGATCGCCGACGAGCCGACGACCGCGCTCGACGTGACGATCCAGGCGCAGATCCTGCAACTGGTGCGCGGGCTGCAGGACGAGATGAACATGGGCGTGATCTTCATCACGCACGACATGGGCGTGGTGGCCGAAGTGGCCGACCGCGTGCTCGTGATGTATCGCGGCGAGAAGGTCGAGGAGGGCGAGTCGGACCGCATCTTCGCGGCGCCTGAGCATCGCTACACGCGCGCGTTGCTCGCGGCCGTGCCGAAACTCGGCTCGATGCAGGGCACCGATGCGCCCGAGAAATTCCCGCTGCTGAAGGTGGAGGGCGCGAGCACGGCAGCACCGGCTGCGTCGCCCGCACCCGCGGCGAACGACGCTGCGCAGCCGCCCGTCGATCAGTCCGCATCGCCGATCCTGCGCGTGCGCGATCTCGTGACGCGCTTCCCGGTGAAGAGCGGCGTGTTCGGCCGCGTGTCGCAATACGTGCATGCGGTGGAACGGGTGAGCTTCGAACTGCGCGCGGGCGAGACACTCGCGCTGGTCGGCGAATCGGGCTGCGGCAAGTCGACCACCGGCCGCTCGCTGCTGCGCCTCGTCGAATCGCAGAGCGGCTCGATCGAGTTCGACGGCCGCGACATCAGTGCGCTGAAGGGCCCGGACCTGCAGGCGCTGCGCCGGAACATCCAGTTCATCTTCCAGGATCCGTTCGCGTCGCTGAACCCGCGCCTGACCGTCGGTTTCTCGATCATGGAGCCGCTGCTGGTGCACGGCGTCGCGAGTGGCCGCGAAGCGCAGGCGCGCGTCGACTGGCTGCTCGACAAGGTCGGCCTGCCGCCCGAGGCCGCGCGCCGATATCCGCATGAATTCTCGGGCGGCCAGCGCCAGCGGATCGCGATCGCGCGCGCGCTCGCGCTGAACCCGAAGGTCGTGATCGCCGACGAATCGGTGTCGGCGCTCGACGTGTCGGTGCAGGCGCAGATCGTCAACCTGATGCTCGACCTGCAGCGCGAGCTCGGCGTCGCGTACCTGTTCATCTCGCACGACATGGCGGTGGTCGAGCGCATCAGCCATCGCGTCGCGGTGATGTACCTCGGCCAGATCGTCGAGATTGGCCCGCGTCGCGCGGTGTTCGAGGCGCCGCAGCACCCGTATACGAAGAAGCTGATGAGCGCGGTGCCGGTGGCCGATCCGGCACGCAGGCACGCGCCGCGCCAGCTGGCGGCGGACGAAATCCCGAGCCCGATCCGCGCGGTCGGCGACGACCCGGTCGTCGCGCCGCTCGTCGCGGTCGGCCCCGATCATTACGTCGCGACGCATCGCGTCGGCGGCGCGTACTGAAGCAATGCGTCGCCATGGCGATGCGCGAGCGTGCAGGAAGTCGAAACCGAAACGCCCGTGAGGCGTCACCGATTCACCGATAGGAGCCCAGCAACATGACCAAGCAGCATCCGTTCACGATGTTTCGTCCGCGCGCGTGTTTCGTCGCGCTTGCCGGCGCGTTCGCGCTGTCGGCCGCGGTGCCCGCGTTCGCGCAGCAGACCGCGGTGATGGCGGTGGATTCGACGTTCACGACGATGGACCCGTACGACGCGAACGACACGGTGTCGCAGGCCGTCGTCAAGTCGTTCTACCAGGGCCTGTTCGGCTTCGACAAGGACATGAAGCTCGTCAACGTGCTGGCGATGAGCTACGACGCGAGCCCCGATGCGAAGACGTACACGATCAAGCTGCGCCAGGGCGTGAAGTTCCACGACGGCACCGATTTCAACGCGGCGGCCGTGAAGGCGAACTTCGACCGCGTGACCGATCCCGCGAACCACCTGAAGCGCTACAACATGTTCCGCGTGATCGAGAAGACCGAAGTGGTCGATCCGTACACGGTGAAGATCACGCTGCGCGAGCCGTTCTCGGCGCTGATCAACACGCTCGCGCACCCGTCGGCCGTGATGATCTCGCCGGCCGCGCTGAAGAAGTGGGGCCGCGACATCGCGCTGCATCCGGTCGGCACCGGCCCGTTCGAGTTCGTCGAATGGAAGCAGACCGACGACCTGAAGGTGAAGAAGTTCGCCGGCTACTGGAAGAAGGGCTATCCGAAGATCGACGCGATCGACTGGAAGCCGGTGGTCGACAACAACACGCGTGCCGCGCTGATCAAAACGGGCGAAGCCGATTTCGCGTTCCGCATCCCGTTCGAGCAGGCGGTCGACCTGAAGGGCAACCCGAAGGTCGACATCGTGGAGCGGCCGTCGATCGTGCAGCGCTACGTGTCGCTGAACATGCTGCAGAAGCCGTTCGACAACCCGAAGGTGCGCCAGGCGCTGAACTACGCGGTGAACAAGGAAGCGCTCGCGAAGGTCGCGTTCTCCGGCTTCGCGACGCCGTCCACCGGCGTGGTGCCGCAGGGCGTCGACTATGCGACGAAGCTGGGCCCGTGGCCGTACGACCCGGCGAAGGCGCGCGCGCTGCTGAAGGAGGCCGGCTATCCGAACGGCTTCGAGACGACGCTGTGGTCCGCGTATAACAACTCGACGTCGCAGAAGGCGATCCAGTTCGTGCAGCAGCAGCTCGCGCAGGTCGGCGTGAAGGTGCAGGTGCAGGCGCTGGAGGCCGGCGAGCGCGTCGCGAAGGTCGAGAGCGCGCCGGATCCGGCGAAGGCGCCGGTGCGGATGTACTACATCGGCTGGTCGTCGTCGACGGGTGAAGCGAACTGGGCGATCACGCCGCTGCTCGCCGGCGCGTCGGCGCCGCCGAAGCTCGTCAACACCGCGTACTACAAGAACGACACGGTCGACGGCGATCTGACGAAGGCGCTCGAGACGGTCGATCGCGCGAAGAAGACCGACCTCTACGCCGATGCGCAGAAGCAGATCTGGACCGATGCACCGTGGATCTTCCTCGTGCAGGAGAAGATCGTGTATGCGCGCAGCAAGCGGCTGCAGGGCGCGTACGTGATGCCGGACGGCTCGTTCAACTTCGACGAAATCTCGCTGAAATGACAGTGGTGATGACCGCGGCTCGTCCGCCATGCGGTGCCGGCGGCGTGAGCCGCCGGCACGCTGAATCGATCGGTGCCCCATGCTGAATTTTCTCGTCAAACGCCTGTTCGGCCTGCTGCCCACGCTCGCGATCGTCGCGGTGCTGGTGTTCCTGTTCGTCCACCTGCTGCCGGGCGATCCGGCGCGGCTCGCGGCCGGCCCCGAAGCCGACGACGCGACGATCGCGCTCGTGCGTGCCGATCTCGGGCTCGACCGCCCGCTGCCCGCTCAGTTCGTGAACTTCTTCACGAAGATCGCGCACGGCGACTTCGGCATGTCGACGCGCAGCAAGCGGCCGGTCTCGACCGAGATCGGCGAGCGCTTCATGCCGACGCTGATGCTGACGCTCGTCAGCATGGTGTGGGCGACGGCCTTCGGGATGGCGATCGGCATCGCGTCGGCGGTATGGCGCAACCGCTGGCCGGATCGCCTCGGCATGACGCTCGCGGTGTCGGGCATCTCGTTTCCCGCGTTCGCGCTCGGCATGCTGCTGATGGAAGTCTTCTCGGTGAAGCTCGGCTGGCTGCCGGTCGTACCGGACGGTTCGTGGAAGAGCTACGTGCTGCCGTCGCTGACGCTCGGCGCCGCGGTCGCGGCCGTGATGGCGCGCTTCACGCGGGCATCGTTCGTCGAGGTGCTGAACGAGGATTTCGTGCGCACCGCGCGTGCGAAAGGCGTGCACGAGCCGATGGTGGTGCTCAAGCACTGCCTGCGCAACGCGATGATCCCGGTCGTCACGATGATGGGGCTGCAGTTCGGCTTCCTGCTCGGCGGCTCGATCGTCGTCGAGGTCGTGTTCAACTGGCCGGGGCTCGGCCGCCTGCTCGTCGACGCGGTGACGATGCGCGACTACCCGGTGATCCAGGCGATCGTGTTGCTGTTTTCGCTCGAGTTCATCCTGATCAACCTGACCGTCGACGTGCTGTACGCGGTCATCAACCCGACCATCCGGTTCAAGTGAGGCGCAAATGAACGCGACAGTCCAGACCGCGGCGCCGGCCGCACCCGCCGCGATCCGCACGCCGTGGCGCGAATTCTGGCGCAAGTTCCGCAAGCAGACCGTCGCGCTCGTCGCGGGCGGCTTCGTGCTGGCGCTCGTCGTGCTGGCGTTCGTCGGCCCGCACATCGTGCCGTTCGATCCGGAGAACTATTTCGACTACGACGCGCTGAACGCAGGGCCGTCGGTCGTGCACTGGTTCGGCGTCGATTCGCTCGGCCGCGATATCTTCAGCCGGATCATCGCGGGCACGCGCATCTCGCTCGCGGCCGGCTTCTTCTCGGTCGCGCTCGGCGCGGTGATCGGCACGTTCTTCGGGCTGCTCGCCGGCTACTACGAAGGCTGGTGGGACCGCATCACGATGCGCGTGGCCGACGTGCTGTTCGCGTTCCCGGGCATCCTGCTCGCGATCGGCGTGGTGGCGATCCTCGGCAACGGGATGGTCAACGTGATCTGCGCGGTCGCGATCTTCAGTATCCCGGCGTTCGCGCGGCTCGTGCGCGGCAACACGCTGATGCTCAAGCACATGACCTATGTCGAGGCCGCACGCAGCATCGGCGCGTCGGACTGGACGATCATCATGCGGCACATCCTGCCGGGCACCGTGTCGTCGGTCGTCGTCTACTTCACGATGCGGATCGGCACGTCGATCATCACGGCCGCGAGCCTGTCGTTCCTCGGGCTCGGCGCGCAACCGCCGACGCCGGAGTGGGGGGCGATGCTCAACGAGGCGCGCGCGGACATGGTGACGGCGCCGCACATCGCGATCTTCCCGAGCCTGGCGATCTTCCTGACCGTGCTCGCGTTCAACCTGCTCGGCGACGGGCTGCGCGACGCGCTCGATCCGAAACTGGAGCGCCGCTGATGCGCCACTCTCCGATGTGGACGGCGACGCTGCCCGCCGGGCCGCGCGGCACGATCGCCGACGTGCCGGGCGTGACGGTCGGCCATTGCACGCTCGACGCAGGCAACGTGCAGACGGGCGTGACCGTCGTGAAGCCGCATCCGGGCGACGTGTACCGCAGCAAGGTGCCGGCTGGGGCGGCGGTGATCAACGGCTTCGGCAAGAGTGTCGGGCTCGTGCAGGTCGACGAACTCGGCACGCTCGAGACGCCGATCGCGCTGACCAATACGTTCGGCGTCGGCGCGCTCGCGCAGGCGCAGATACGTGCGGCGATCGCGGCGAATCCGCAGGTCGGCCGCGACTGGTCGACCGTCAACCCGCTCGTGTTCGAGTGCAATGACGGCTATCTGAACGATATCCAGGCGTTCGCGGTCACGCCCGCGCATTACGACGACGCGTGCCGCGCGGCATCGCGTGACGTCGCACGCGGCGCGGTGGGCGCGGGGCGCGGGATGTCGAGCTTCGACCTGAAGGGCGGGATCGGTTCGGCATCGCGCGTTGCCGTTGCGGCCGGGCGGCCCTATACGGTCGGCGCACTCGTACTCGCGAATTTCGGCCGGCTGCCGATGCTGACGCTCGGCGGCGTGCCGGTCGGACGCATCGTCGCGCAACGGCGTGCGGCCGGGGCCGCGCATGCGGCGCCGCCGGAGCAAGGATCGATCATCCTGTTGCTGGCGACCGACGCGCCGCTCGATGCGCGGCAACTGTCGCGGCTCGCGCGCCGCGCCGGGGCGGGGCTGGCCCGCACGGGCTCGGTCTACGGGCACGGCAGCGGCGACATCGCGCTCGCCTTCTCCACCGCCTACACGATCGCGCACGACGCATCGACCCTCGCGCTGCCGGCCCTCGTCGCCGATGCGGCGCTCGATCCACTGTTCATGGCCGCGGCCGAAAGCGTCGAGCATGCGATCGCCGACGCGCTGCTGCAGGCCGTGACGGTGGCCGGGCGCGACGGCCACGTGCGGCAATCGCTGCGCGATGCGGTGCCCGATCTCGATCGCCTGTTCAACGAAGGCCACGAAGGACGTCTTACCCAGTCATGAAGATCCTGATTTCGACCGACATCGAAGGCGTCGCCGGCGTATTCGCCATCGAGCAGACGCGCGCCGGCAATCCGGAATACGAGCGCGCGCGCCGCTGGATGACCGCCGAGGCGAACGCGGCGATCGAAGGCGCGTTCATGGGCGGTGCGCAGGCGGTGTGGGTCAACGATTCGCACGGCGGTTTCCGCAACCTGCTGCCCGACGGGCTCGATGCGCGTGCGCGTGTCGTCCTCGGCAAGCCGCGCACGCTCGGGATGATGACGGGCCTCGAGCAGCAGCCCGATCTCGTGTTCATGATCGGCTATCACGCGAAATCGCAGACGCGCGGCGTGCTCGCGCACACGATCAACAGCTTTGCGTTTACGCAGGTATGGCTGAACGGCGTCGAACTCGGCGAAGCCGGGCTGTACGGTGCGCTGGCGCGCGAATACGGCGCGCACGTCGCGCTGGCCACGGGCGACGACGTGTTCGCGGAGGAAACGCAGCCGCTGTTTCCGGATGCGCATTTCGAGACGGTCAAGACGGCCGGCGGCGCGTCGAGCGGCGATACGCTCACGCCCGCCGCGTCATGTGCGCGGATCGCAGCGGCGGCGCGCGAAGCGGTCGCGCACGCACTGTCGGCAGG
>NZ_JAAGPC010000070.1:0-42112 GCF_017104595.1 Burkholderia sp. Tr-20390
CACGATCGCCGCGCCGGTCGTCGGCTTCAGCGACGACGTCCGCGTCGGCGCGCCACCGCACGCTGCCAGCAGCGCCGCTGCCGCAGCGGCCGCCACCCACCCGGCCACCCGGGGCCCAAACCACATACAATGTCCGTTCTTGATGGAAACCGCCATGTCAGATTTTCTCGACCAATATCCGATGCTCATCTTCGCGCTCGAAGCCTTCGTAGCGCTCGCCCTGCTGATCTTCATCGTCGTGTGGACGTCGTCGGGCAGAAAGAAGCACAACCGCAAGCCGCGCTAACACCCTGACGCGCTCCGCACGCTCAATGCAGCGTGCGCGGCATGTGCAGTGCGAACTCGTCGACCGGCGCCTCGAAACGCTCGCCGTCCTCCGCCACGCAGAAGTACGCGCCACGCATCGTGCCGACCGGTGTCGCGATCACGGCCCAGCTCGTGTACTCGAAGTGCTCGCCCGGCTGGAGCAGCGGCTGGTGCCCGACGACGCCGAGCCCCTTCACTTCCTGCACGTGGTTCTCGCTGTCCGTGATGATCCAGTGACGCGCGATCAGCTGTGCTGCGACCTGTCCCGTGTTGCGGATCGTCAGCGTGTACGCGAATGCGTATTGACGGCGATCGGGGTCGGATTGTTCCGGCAAGTAGCTGGTTTTCACCGAAACGGTGAATTGATACTGACTCATGGTGTTTCCGCTGGAAGATGACCGCCCGTGCCGGCATGGGCAACGGGGCCGCGGGCGCGCCGCATTGGTTCGGCATTCTATGCGCAATCCGGCCTCGACCGCACGGCCTGCCGCCGCGCATCGGGTCGCCGGACGGTAGAATGGCGGTTTTGCGCCGCAACGTCCCCGCTCCCCTGCCATGACCCAATTCCGCATCGCTCCCAGCATCCTGTCGGCCGATTTCGCACGGCTCGGCGAAGAAGTCCGCAACGTGGTCGCCGCCGGCGCCGACTGGATCCACTTCGACGTGATGGACAACCATTACGTGCCGAACCTGACCATCGGCCCGCTCGTGTGCGAAGCGATCCGCCCGCACGTGCAGGTGCCAATCGACGTGCACCTGATGGTGCGCCCGGTCGACCGGATCGTGCCCGATTTTGCGAAGGCCGGTGCCAACCTGATCAGCTTCCACCCGGAAGGCTCCGATCACATCGACCGCACGCTGTCGCTGATCCGCGACCACGGCTGCAAGGCCGGCCTGGTGTTCAACCCGGCCACGCCGCTGAACTACCTCGACCACGTGATGGACCGCCTCGACTTCGTGCTGCTGATGTCGGTCAACCCGGGCTTCGGCGGCCAGTCGTTCATTCCGGAAACGCTGAACAAGCTGCGCGAAGCACGCGCACGCATCGACGCGTACACCGAGCGCACCGGCCGCGAGATCCTGCTCGAGGTCGACGGTGGCGTGAAGACCGACAACATCGCGGAAATCGCGGCGGCCGGCGCCGACACCTTCGTCGCGGGTTCGGCGATCTTCGGCAAGCCCGACTACCGCAAGGTGATCGACGAGATGCGCGCCGCGCTCGCTACCGTCGAGCGGAGCTGACGCCGTGGCCGACTCGTCGCTCGCCGGCCATGCGCCGGCCGGGGCCGTACCGGAAGCCGCTCCGATCCGCTTCGCCACGTCACGCATCGACGCGGCGCTGATCGATCTCGACGGCACCATGGTCGATACGGCCGACGATTTCACGGCCGGCCTGAACGGGATGCTCGCGCAGCTCGGCGCGCCGGCCACGTCGCGCGACGAGGTGATCGGCTACGTCGGCAAGGGCTCCGAACACCTGATCCAGAGCGTGCTGAAGCCGCGCTTCGCGGCCGACGAGGCGCACGCGCGCTTCGACGACGCGCTCGCGATCTACCAGACCGAGTACGCGAAGATCAACGGCCGCCACACCCGCCTCTACCCGGACGTGGCCGCCGGTCTCGACGCGCTGCGCGCAGCCGGCATCCGGCTCGCGTGCGTGACGAACAAGCCGCATCGCTTCGCGGTCGAGCTGCTCGAGCAATACGGGCTGGCCGATTGCTTCGGCATCGTGCTCGGCGGCGACAGCGTCGCGCGCAAGAAGCCCGATCCGCTGCCGATGCTGACGGCCTGCAACGCGCTCGGCGTCGCACCGGATGCGGCAGTCGCGATCGGCGACTCGGAAAACGATGCGCTGGCGGGCCGCGCGGCCGGGATGGCGACGCTGACGGTGCCGTACGGCTACAACCATGGCAAAGCTATACAAACGATAAATTCGGATGGTATAGTCGATTCGTTGCTGGTCGCAGCTCGCGCAATCTCCGCGCACAACGCCGGCCGGCCAACCCTCTGATTATTTCTTCCATCTGCATGTTTCTGAATAAAAAACGGAGTCTGAGCAGCATCGACCGGGGAGCCTGGCCCTGGCGTCGCTGGTCGCGCTAACCTCTTCGATGAGGTACGCTGAAGCACGTCTTCAGCGCCGTTTTTTATCTCGCTGCGCATCCGCGCGCCGATCGTCGCACCACCTCGAGTTCTACCGCGTCCGAACGCTTGCGTTCAGGCACGGCCGCAGGCTCGCGACGTTCACGCCCGGAGTGCCGGCCGGCAACAGGCACTTCTCGATCGACCGCCCTTTCGCCGACGGCAACCCGCGCAGCGTCAAGTGATCCCTGGCGCACGCGCCGCTCGTCCCGAACAGGACCGGAACATGACCGAACTCGAATTTCAATCGCTCGCGAACGAAGGCTACAACCGCATCCCGCTGATCGCGGAGGCCCTCGCCGATCTCGAAACGCCGCTGTCCCTCTACCTGAAGCTGGCCCAGCCCGAACGCTCGGGCGCCAACTCGTTCCTGCTCGAATCGGTGGTCGGCGGCGAACGCTTCGGCCGCTATTCGTTCATCGGCCTGCCCGCCCGTACGCTCGTGCGGACCCGCAACGGCGTGTCGGAAGTCGTGCGCGACGGCGAGGTCGTCGAGACGCATGACGGCGACCCGTTCCAGTTCATCGAATCGTTCCAGGCGCGCTTCAAGGTGGCGCAGCGCCCGGGCCTGCCACGCTTCTGCGGCGGTCTCGCCGGCTATTTCGGCTACGACGCGGTGCGCTACATCGAGAAGAAGCTCGCGAACACCGCACCGCGCGACGATCTCGGCCTGCCCGACATCCAGTTGCTGCTGACCGAGGAAGTCGCGGTCATCGACAACCTCGCCGGCAAGCTGTACCTGATCATCTACGCGGACCCGAGCCAGGCCGAAGCCTATACGAAGGCGAAACAGCGCCTGCGCGAACTGAAGCAGCGCCTGCGCACGACCGTGCAGCCGCCCGTTACGTCGGCGAGCGTGCGCACCGAGACGTTCCGCGAATTCAAGAAGGATGATTATCTGGCCGCCGTGCGCCAGGCGAAGGAATACATCGCGGCCGGCGAGCTGATGCAGATCCAGGTCGGCCAGCGCCTGACGAAGCCGTACCGCGACAATCCGCTGTCGTTGTATCGCGCGCTGCGTTCGCTGAACCCGTCGCCGTACATGTACTACTACAACTTCGGCGATTTCCACGTGGTCGGCGCATCGCCGGAAATCCTCGTGCGCCAGGAAAAGCGCGGCGAAGACCAGATCGTCACGATCCGCCCGCTTGCCGGCACGCGCCCGCGCGGCAACACGCCCGAGCGCGACGCGGAACTCGCGACCGAGCTGCTCAACGATCCGAAGGAGATCGCCGAGCACGTGATGCTGATCGACCTCGCGCGCAACGACGTCGGCCGCATCGCGGAAATCGGCTCGGTGCACGTGACCGACCAGATGGTCATCGAGAAATACTCGCACGTGCAGCACATCGTCAGCTCGGTCGAAGGCAAGCTGAAGCCCGGCATGACGAACTACGACGTGCTGCGCGCGACGTTTCCGGCCGGCACGCTGTCCGGCGCGCCGAAGGTCCGTGCGATGGAACTGATCGACGAACTCGAGCCGGTCAAGCGCGGGCTGTACGGCGGCGCCGTCGGCTACCTGTCATTCTCGGGCGAGATGGATCTCGCGATCGCGATCCGCACGGGCCTGATCCACAACGGCAACCTGTACGTGCAAGCGGCGGCCGGCGTCGTCGCGGATTCGGTGCCCGAATCCGAATGGCAAGAGACCGAGAACAAGGCGCGCGCGGTGCTGCGTGCGGCCGAACAGGTCCAGGACGGCCTCGATAGCGACTTCTGACCGGAGACTGACCATGCTGCTCATGATCGACAACTACGACTCGTTTACCTACAACCTGGTCCAGTACTTCGGCGAACTCGGCGAGGACGTGCGCACCTACCGCAACGACGAAATCACGCTCGACGAAATCGCGCGCCTGAATCCCGATGCGATCTGCCTGTCGCCCGGCCCGAGCAATCCGCAGCACGCGGGCATCACGCTCGACGTGCTGAAGGAATTCGCGGGCAGGAAGCCGATCCTCGGCGTGTGCCTCGGCCATCAGGCGATCGGCGAGGCCTTCGGCGGCCGCGTCGTGCGCGCGAAGACCATCATGCACGGCAAGGTGAGCAAGATCGAAACCGACTGCCGCGGCGTATTCGCCGACCTGCCGAAGCACTTCGACGTCACGCGCTATCACTCGCTCGCGATCGAGCGCGAATCGCTGCCCGACTGCCTCGAGGTGTCCGCCTGGACCGACGACGGCGAAATCATGGGCGTGCGCCACAAGACGCTGCCGATCGAAGGCGTGCAGTTCCACCCGGAATCGATCCTGTCCGAGCATGGCCACGCGCTGCTCGAGAATTTCCTGAAACAGGCCCGCGCCGCGGCCGCGCAAGCCGCCTGACGGGAGCCTCACGATGACGATTACCCCGCAGGAAGCGCTGCAGCGCACGATCGAACACCGCGAAATCTTCCACGACGAGATGCTGCATCTGATGCGGCTCATCATGCGCGGCGACATGTCGCCCGTGATGGCGGCCGCGATCATCACCGGGCTGCGCGTGAAGAAGGAGACGATCGGCGAGATCGCCGCCGCCGCGACCGTGATGCGCGAATTCGCGAACCACGTCGAGGTGCAGGACAACTCGAACTTCGTCGACATCGTCGGCACCGGCGGCGACGGCTCGCACACGTTCAACATCTCGACCGCGTCGATGTTCGTCACGGCCGCGGCCGGCGCGAAAGTCGCGAAGCACGGCAACCGCGGCGTATCGAGCAAGTCCGGCAGCGCCGACGTGCTCGAGGCGCTCGGCGTGAACATCGACCTGCAGTCCGACCAGGTTGCCGCGTCGATCGCCGAAACGGGCATGGGCTTCATGTTCGCGCCGAACCATCACCCGGCGATGAAGAACATCGCGGCCGTGCGCCGCGAGCTCGGCGTGCGCACGATCTTCAACATCCTCGGCCCGCTGACCAACCCGGCCGGCGCGCCGAACCAGCTGATGGGCGTGTTCCACCCCGACCTCGTCGGCATCCAGGTGCGCGTGATGCAGCGCCTGGGCGCGCAGCACGTGCTGGTCGTGTACGGCAAGGACGGGATGGACGAGGTATCGCTCGGCGCGGCAACGCTCGTCGGCGAGCTGCGCGACGGCAAGGTGCACGAATACGAGATCCATCCGGAAGACTTCGGCCTGCAGATGGTGTCGAACCGCACGCTGAAGGTGGAAAATGCCGACGAATCGCGCACGATGCTGCTCGGCGCGCTGGACAACCAGCCGGGCGTCGCGCGTGAAATCGTCACGCTGAACGCCGGCACCGCGCTCTATGCGGCGAACGTCGCCGAGTCGATCGCGGACGGCATCCAGCTCGCCCGCGAAGCGATCGCGAGCGGCAAGGCCCGTGCGAAAGTCGACGAACTCGTGCGCTTCACGCAGCAGTTCAAGCGCTGACTCCCCTTACGAATCAAGCAGGAATCCACATGAGCGACATTCTCGACCGAATCATCGCCGTCAAGCGCGAAGAAGTCGCGGCGGCCATGCGCAGCGCGCCGCTCGAGGCACTGAAACTGGAAGCGTCCGCGCGCGACCTGCGCGACTTCGTCGGCGCATTGCGCGCGAAGCATGCGGCCGGCCACGCGGCCGTGATTTCCGAAATCAAGAAGGCCAGCCCGTCGAAGGGCGTGCTGCGCGAGCATTTCGTGCCGGCCGACATCGCGCGTTCGTATGCAGCGCACGGCGCCGCGTGCCTGTCGGTGCTGACCGACGAGCAGTTCTTCCAGGGCAGCGCCCGCTATCTCGAACAAGCGCGCGCGGCCTGCGAGCTGCCGGTGCTACGCAAGGACTTCATCGTCGACGCGTACCAGATCATCGAAGCGCGCGCGATGGGTGCCGACGCGATCCTGCTGATCGCCGCCGCGCTCGACACGCCGCTGATGCAGGATCTCGAAGCGTATGCGCACTCGCTCGGCCTCGCGGTGCTGGTCGAAGTACACGACCGCAACGAGATGGAGCAGGCGTTGACGCTCAAGACGCCGTTGCTCGGCATCAACAACCGCAACCTGCGCACGTTCGAGACGTCGATCCAGACCACGCTCGACATGCTCGACATGATTCCGGCGGACCGGATCGTCGTGACCGAATCCGGCATTCTGTCGCGCACCGACGTCGACACGATGCGTGCGGCGAACGTGAACACGTTCCTCGTCGGCGAGGCGTTCATGCGCGCCGAGCAGCCGGGCGAGGAACTCGCACGGATGTTCTTCTGATGGCAATCGAAAAGGAAATCAAGCTCGCGCTGCCGGCCGGCCAGGCCGACGCCGCGCGACGCTTCTTCGAGACGCTGACCGGCGAACCCGGTCGCGACATCACGCTCGCGAACGTCTATTACGACACGCCCGATCTCGCGCTGGCCCGCTCGAAGAGCGCGGTGCGCGTGCGCCGCACGCCGCAAGGCTGGCTGCAGACGTTCAAGACGGTCGGCAGCGCGGAAGGCGGCCTGCATCGCCGCCACGAGTGGGAGCTGCCGGTCGCCGGCGACGCGCTCGAAATCGACGCGCTCGTCGCGGCCTGCGACGTGCCGGAAGCCGCCGCCGCGCTGAATGACGCGGCCGGCTCGCTGTCGGCGCTGTTCCGCACGGATTTTTCGCGTACGCTGTGGCGCATCGCAATCGGCGGCGCAACCGTCGAAGCCGCGGTGGACCTCGGCGAGATCGTCGTCCAGGCGGAACACGAAACGCGCCGCGAACCGATCAGCGAAATCGAACTCGAACTGATCGACGGCCCGGAGGCGGCGCTTGCAACGCTCGCCGCCGAATTGCAGCAAGCGCTGCCGGGCCTCGTTCCCGAAAACATCAGCAAGGCGCAGCGCGGCTACCGGCTGCGCGCGCAATAACCCGCATCACGCATGGCAACCCGCAAGACTTCCCGCGCGCCGCAACAGGCGTCGCTGTTCGATGATCCCGTGCCGGAAACGGCGCCGGCCGATATTCCGTCCCCGGCACCCGAAGCGCCCGCGGCCGGACGCAAGCCCGCCAAGAAAGCCGCCGCTCCGGCTGCGGCCCCGACGGCACCGCAGCCCGTTGCCGCCGACGTCCCGCACCTCGCCGCGCAATTCGACGCGCTGCCGCCCGTCTGGCGCGACGTGCTGAAACCCTTTACCGACAGCGACGCGTACGCGCCGCTGTGCGGCTTCGTCGATGACGAGCGTGCGGCCGGCAAGACGGTCTACCCGACCGACGTGTTCCGCGCGCTGCGCCTGACGAGCCCGGACGACGTGAAGGTCGTGATCCTCGGCCAGGATCCGTACCACGGCGACGATCGCGGCACGCCGCAGGCGCACGGGCTCGCGTTCTCGGTGCCGCCGGCCGTGCGCACGCCGCCGTCGCTGCGCAACATCTTCAAGGAAATCGCCGCGAACTTCGGCCACGACACACCGCGCCACGGCTGCCTCGACACCTGGGCGCGCCAGGGCGTGCTGCTGCTCAACACGGTGCTGACGGTCGAGCGCGGGGCCGCCGCGAGCCATGCGAAGCGCGGTTGGGAGCAATGCACGGACACGCTGATCCGCGAACTCGCCGGCCGCCATCAGGGGCTCGTCTTCATGCTGTGGGGCGCCCACGCGCAGGCGAAGCGCGCGCTGTTCGACGCCAGCGCGCACCGCGTGCTCGAGGCGCCGCATCCGTCGCCGCTGTCCGCGCACCGCGGCTTCCTCGGCTGCCGCCATTTCGCGCTCGCGAACGATTATCTGGTCGAGGCAGGCCGCGAACCGATCGACTGGCGCCTGCCTGAAGTGGCGGAAACGCTCGCGTAACCGCCGCGCCGCCGTTCGTTCGCCACGGCAGCCGGCATGCGAAAACGCCGCGCCCCTTTCGGGACGCGGCGTTTTTTTGTCGGGCGACGCGGCGGGTGCGACGCACCCGCATCGACCTTACGCGGCGGCGATCGCTTCGCGTGCGCCAGCCAGCGCTGCGCTTTGCGCATCCGCGCCGAGGTTCAGGCCTTCCGCGAAGATGAAGTTCACGTCGGTCATGCCGACGAAGCCGAGGAACGTGCGCAGGTACGGGGTCTGGCTGTCGTTCGGCGTACCGGCGTACTTGCCGCCACGGGCCGTCACCACGTGAACCTTCTTGCCCTTGATCAGGCCTTCCGGACCGTTCTCGGTGTAGCGGAACGTGACGCCTGCACGTGCGATCCAGTCGAAGTACGTCTTCAGTTGCGACGAGATGCCGAAGTTGTACATCGGTGCGCCGATCACGATGATGTCGGCAGCTTGCAGTTCGGCGATCAGTGCATCGCTCTTCGCGACGATCGCATTCTGTTCCGCGGTGCGCTGGTCGGCCGGCGTGAAGAACGCGCCGAGCACCGATTCGTCGAGGTGCGGCAGCGCATCGGCCAGCAGGTCGCGAACCACGACGTTCGCGCCGGGATTCGATTGTTGCAGCTTTGCCGTCAGTTCGTTGGCCAGCAGCGTGGATTGCGCACCTTGCGAACGCGCGGCGGAATTGATTTGCAGAATGGTCGTCATGTCAGGCTCCAGTAGGGTTGCGCTTTGGTAGCGCGAGTGACGCCATTGTGCGCGGCCGCATGATCGCGAAAAAGCGGGTTCAGGGCGACGGATTGTTGCAGCAGCAGAACAATCGTTGATCGTGCCCCGATACCCGCTTCCGACCGCTCACCCCTTCAGCCAGGCCTCCCGGGCCTTCGAGACCGCGGCCGGCTTCGCGGCCGCCGTCAGCCGGTAGCGCGTGACTTCCGGGCCGTCGAGCTTCAGTTTCGCGGTGCGCAGCTCGTCGCGACGGAACGCGTGAACCTCGACCTTGTCACCCGGCCGGTAGCGCGCGAGCAGTGCGTCGAGGTTGGTGCCCGTGACGCGCAGCCCGTCGACCGCGATCAGCGTGTCGCCGGCCGACAGCCCCGCGCGATGTGCGGCGCCGCCTTCGTAGACGGCCGCGAACGTGCAGTCCGCGCCGCCGCGCAGGCGCGCGCCGATCGTCGGCTTCGCGATCGCGCCGTTCGCCACATCGGGCGCGAGCGTCACCCCGAACGGTGCGAGCAGTTCGGCGAGCGGCAGGTCGCGCGTGCCGTGCACTGCATCGGCGAACAGGCGGCCGAGCGCGACGCCCGTCGCCTCCTCGATCAGCGCCTCGACTTCGTTCTCCTCGACGCCCGCCTGCTTGCCGCGATAGAAATCGCGGCCGTAGCGCTGCCACAGCAGGCGCATCACGTCGTCGAGCGACTTCTTGTTGCGCGTCTGCGCGCGGATCGCGAGATCGAAGGCGAGCGCGACCAGCGAACCCTTCGTGTAGTAGCTGACGATTGCATTGGTCGCGTTCTCGTCCTGGCGGTAGTACTTGATCCACGCGTCGAACGAGCTTTCGGCGACGCTCTGCTTCAGGCGCCCCGTGCCGCGCAGCACGCCGCCGACGGTGCGGCCGAGCGCCGCGAAATATTCGTCCTGCGACATCAGCCCGCTGCGCACCAGCATCAGGTCGTCGTAATACGACGTGAAGCCTTCGAACAGCCACAGCAGCGACGTGTAGTTTTCCTTCGACAGGTCGTACGGCACGAACGCCGCCGGCTTGATGCGCTTCACGTTCCACGTATGGAAGTACTCGTGGCTGCAGAGCCCGAGATACGTGCGATAGCCTTCCGTCGTTTCGGGCCGCCCTTTCACCGGCAGGTCGGTGCGGTTGCAGATCAGCGCGGTCGACGCGCGGTGCTCGAGGCCACCGTAGCCGTCGCTGACCGCCAGCGTCATGAACACGTAGCGGTCCATCGGCGCTTTCTTCGATTTCGGCTCGAACAGCGCGATCTGCGCTTCGCACACGCGCTTCAGGTCGGCGCGCAGGCGCTCCAGGTCAAGCTGCGTCACGCGCCCCGCGATCACGATGTCATGCGGCACGCCATGCGCGTCGAACGTCGCGAGCGCGAATTCGCCGATCGTCACCGGATGGTCGGAGAGCTCGTCGTAGTTCGCTGCGCGATATGTACCGAACCCGTAGCGCTTGGTGCCGCGCGCCTCGGGCAGCGACGTACCGACGCGCCATGCGCGGAACGCCGCACCGGCCGGCTTCGCGATGTCGACTTCACACGGCGCATCCTCGCGGCCCGCAACGCTCAGGAACACGGCCGTCGCGTTGAAGAAGCCGCCCGATTCATCGAGATACGCGGAGCGCACCGACAGGTCCCACGCATACACGTCGTAGCGCAGCGTCAGCGTGCCGTTCACGGGTGCGGCCTGCCACGTGTGCTTGTCGGTCTTCGCGATCCGCACCTTGCGGCCCGCGTCATTGAAAGCGCCGAGCGTCACGATATTGCGCGCGAACTCGCGCACCAGGTAGCTGCCCGGAATCCACACCGGCAACGAAAAGCGCTGGCCTTCGGGGTCGGGATCGGTGACCGTCACCGACACTTCGAACAGGTGCGCGGCAAGATCTTTCGGAACAATCGAATAGCGGATCGGCTGGGTCATCGTGGCAATCGGTCGGTCGAATACGGCGGCGGAAACGAAGAGAGGCGCCGGCAGATGCGGGCGCCCCTCGCTGGCCAGGCCATGCGGCCCGGCGTGTGGTCGGTTACTTGCTCGAGGCGAGCGCCTGGTTGAGCTGGTCGGCCGACACGGCGCCCGGCAGGCGGCGGCCGTCCGGCAGGAAGATCGTCGGCGTGCCCGTGACGTTCATCCCGCGGCCGAGTGCGAGGTTCTTGTCGAGCGCGGTCGTATCGCAGGTACCGGCGCCCGACGGCGCGCGGTGGTCGAGCATCCAGCCCTGCCACGTTTTCGCGCGGTCGGTCGCACACCAGATCGCCTTCGACTTCGCGGTCGAATCCGGCGACAGCACCGGGTACAGGAACGTGTAGACGGTCACGTTGTCGACCGACTGCAGCGTCGTCTCGAGCTTCTTGCAATACGGGCAGTTCGGATCGGAGAACACCGCGATCTTGCGGGCGCCGTTGCCCTTGACGACCTTGATCGCATTCGCGAACGGCAGGCTCGCGAAGTCGATCTTGTTGATTTCGGACAGGCGCGCGTCGGTCAGGTTCTTGTGCGTCTTGGTGTCGACGAGATCGCCGAGCAGCACGTAATCGCCTGCCGCATCGCTATAGATGATCTGCGAGCCGAGGTTGACTTCGTAAAGGCCCGCGACCGGCGCTTTCGACACGCTCTTGATCGGCGCGTCGCTGCCGAGGCGGGCCTGCAGCGTTGCTTTCAGCTTGTCGGTGGTCTGGTCGGCCTGCGCGGTGCAGCCAAGCGTCGCCATCGTGACGGCCAGCGCCAGCGACGCGATGCGGATCGTTTTTTTCATCGAAATCTTCCTTCAGCTCAATCGGAGTGCACGGCACAGTGTACGCCGTAACGGAACCGTGTCCGACCGGCGAAGCGGCCGAAGGTTCGATCGATCAGCCGAGCGCGGCTGATACGAGCCAGCGCTTCACAAGCGGCTGCGCGCCGACGAAGGCCATGCCCGCGTTGCGCACGGCCTTCGCGAGCGAGCCCGGCACCGCGAACAGCCGCTGCAGCCCGTCGGTCGCGACCATCAGCGCGCGGATGTCTTCGCGACGCGAACGCTCGTAGCGGCGCAGCAGCACCGTATCGCCGAGGTTGCGGAAGCTTTCCTTGCCCGCGATCGCGTCGGCAAGCGCCGCGACGTCACGCAGGCCGAGGTTCATCCCCTGCCCCGCGAGCGGGTGGATCAGGTGCGCGGCATCGCCGACGAGCGCGACGCGCGGTGCGATCAGCTTGTCGACCGTCTGCAGCGCCAGCGGGAAGCCGGCAGCCGGCGTCACGCAGTCGAGCGTGCCGACCTGGCCGTGCGACACGCGCTCGACTTCGGCCGCGAGCTGCGCCGGATCGAGTGCGAGCAATTCGTCCGCATGCGCGGTGTGCGCGGACCAGACGAGCGACACATGGCCGTCCGGCAGCGGCAGCAGCGCGACGATCTCGCCTTCGTGAAACCACTGGTAGGCGGTCTCTCGGTGCGGCAGCGACGCCTTGAAGTTCGCGACGACGCCGGTTTGCCGGTAGTCGCGCCGCTCGACCTTGGCCCCCATTTGCGAGCGCACCCACGAATGCGCGCCGTCCGCGCCGACGACGAGGTCCGCTGCCAGCACCTGCCCCGACGACAGCGTGAGCACGGCCGCATCGTCGCGCACGTCGAAGCCCTGTGCGCGCGCATCGAACCACGTGAGGTTCGGCTGGAACCGCAGCGCGGCGTCGAGCGACGCCTCGACCAGCGACGATTCGGCGATCCACGCGAGCTGCGGCACGGACGCCTGGTACGCGGAGAAATGCAGTTCCGCGTGCGCGTCGCCATACACGCGCATGTCGTAGACCGGCGCAAGCCGGCTGTGATCGAGCGCCTGCCAGACGCGCAGCCGCTCGAGCAGCGCCTGCGAACTGGAGGACAGCGCGTAGACGCGCGTGTCGAAGGCGAGATCGGCGGGGCGCGGCGTGGCCGGCTGGGCGAGCAAGGCTGTCTTGTAGCCGGACTGGGTCAGCGCGAGCGCGGCCGTCTTGCCGACGAGCCCGCCGCCGACCACGGCGACGTCGAAGGTGTGGTGGGCAGTCATGGCGGGCATTATAGCCGCGGGGCCAAACCCTTACGCGGCCGGACTTTGCGGGAAATCAGCAGAATCGCAGGCCGATGCGGCAACGCGGCGGCCCGCCGCATCGGCCATTCGGCGCCTGCCCGGAATCCGGGGCGTCGGCACGGTACAATAGCGACTCTGACCGTCGGCCCGCCGCGCCCCACGCGCCGGCCGCCCTTTTTTCCCGCGCCGCCGTGCCCTGTCCGGCCGCGCCGCCTTACCCGTCCGAAGGATTCCATGAGTCTCAAATGCGGCATCGTCGGCTTGCCCAACGTCGGCAAGTCCACCCTGTTCAATGCGCTGACCAAGGCCGGCATCGCCGCCGAGAACTACCCGTTCTGCACGATCGAGCCGAACGTCGGCATCGTCGAAGTGCCCGATACGCGCCTGAAGGCGCTCTCCGAGATCGTCAAGCCGGAGCGTGTCGTGCCGGCCGTCGTCGAATTCGTCGACATCGCGGGCCTCGTCGCGGGCGCGAGCAAGGGTGAAGGCCTCGGCAACCAGTTCCTCGCGAACATCCGCGAAACCGACGCAATCACGCACGTCGTGCGCTGCTTCGAGGACGAGAACGTCATTCACGTCGCCGGCAAGGTCAGCCCGATCGACGACATCGAAGTGATCAACACCGAACTCGCGCTCGCCGACCTCGGCACCGTCGAGAAGGCGCTCACGCGCTATTCGAAGGCTGCGAAGTCGGGCAACGACAAGGAAGCGGCGAAGCTCGTCGCGGTGCTCGAAAAAGTGCGCGCGCAGCTCGACCAGGGCAAGGCCGTGCGCGGCCTCGAACTGTCGGACGACGAAGCGGCGCTGATCAAGCCGTTCTGCCTGATCACCGCGAAGCCGGCAATGTACGTGGCCAACGTGAAGGACGACGGTTTCGAGAACAACCCGCACCTCGACGCGGTCCGCAAGTACGCGGAAAGCGAGAATGCGCCGGTCGTGGCCGTGTGTGCGGCGATCGAGGCGGAAATCGCCGATCTCGACGATGCGGACAAGGAAGCGTTCCTCGCCGACATGGGCATGGAAGAGCCGGGCCTCGACCGCGTGATCCGCGCAGGCTTCAAGCTGCTCGGCCTGCAAACGTACTTCACCGCGGGCGTGAAGGAAGTGCGCGCATGGACGATCCATATCGGCGACACGGCGCCGCAGGCGGCCGGCGTGATCCACACCGACTTCGAGCGCGGCTTCATCCGCGCGCAGACGATCGCGTTCGACGATTTCGTCACGTACAAGGGTGAGCAAGGCGCGAAGGAAGCCGGCAAGATGCGCGCGGAAGGGAAGGAATATGTCGTGCACGACGGCGACGTGATGAACTTCCTGTTCAACGTCTGAGCGTTGCGTTATCGCCTCAGTGAAAAGCCCGCTTCTGCGGGCTTTTTTCTTTTCGGCGCACTGGCCTCGTCACGACCGGCGCTGCTTGTCTGATTTCGGTCCGATCAGGACAAACGCATACCCGCCTTTCGACTCGAAACTCATTGCACTGGTCGGATCGACACGCGCGGTCAGCGCAGCAACCCTCTGGTGAGCTCCGGCCACAGCGACGAATGCTCGCGGCGGAACATGCCGACGTGGCCAATTGCTCGGCCGTCGGGATTTTCTGGATGGATGAAGTGGACGTCGGACTTGGCTCTCGGCAGCAGGCGCAGCCAGTCTGCGATATTGGCCGGCGTGGCAAGCGGGTCGTCGGTTGCGGCCACAACGGTGACCGGAGCGATAAATTCGTCGTAGTAGTGGCGTGCCACCCCTGCCCCGAATTCGTTCGCTACATATCCCGGCCGACGGCACCATCGGGCCCACTGAAGTCCGACGCACGGTGGCAGATCATCACCCCAGCCGAGTACCCTGGCCGGAACGTAACCGAGCAATCGAATGGAAATCGGTACATACATATGCGCAAGCAGCAAGGCCGCGAAACGCTTTGGCCAGCGAATGTTGCCGACATACCCGGAAGACGCCGAGATGGCGCACAGCGAACGAATCGATGCGTGATTCGGCATCAGGCCGACCAGTTGTGCGCCTGCGCTATGCCCGATCAAATGCGCGCTGCGCGCACTGGTTTCGCCAAGGAGCCAGTCGAGCGCCGCGGGCATGTCGAACTGCCCCCAGTCCTGTTTCCGCGCTTGGGACCGGCGGACGTGATCCGTACCGAGCGACGCGCCGATCCCCCGATAGTCGAATACAAACGTCGAGTGGCCGTCTTTGCGTAGCCAATCTGCAAACGGGAAATAAAAGGATTGTCGGATTCCCGTCGCAGGGCAGATGAGCACCGGGGAACGATCACCCTCGGCCGCCGGGAAATAGGTTCCCTTGAGCTGGAATCCGTCGCGGGCGGAGAAAGTTATGCCGACGCGAGCAGTCGAACGCTCAGTCATTGTTGCGACCTCGATACAGTCGACAAACGACAAGGCGTATCGATCGCGCAATTGGATATCAGGCTCTGCCCGATAATGCCGACCATCAACAAAAGACGCCAAATTGATTTGCCCATCGATTCACCTCGGTAATCGAAGCAATCAATGTACGAGCATGTCTTTGTTGATGAAATCAGACGAGTTCGATTATTACGCGCTAGCTTCTTCTTGCTTCTTGCCTCTCACAAAAAATCGCGCGTCGACATTTTCCGCCGCATTGGATAATGCCAAAAGCAAATGGCCCGACCGGCAAACGCCGATCGGGCCATTTTTCACGACGCGGGCTTTTCGCCCGCCATCACTTCACGCCATCAAGTCGCCGACACGCGCCGCCCTTCACTCGCCTGCGCATCGCGACCACGCTTGTTCAGCCACGACGCCAGCAGCACGATCAGCGCCAGCACGGCCGTCGCCCCCACTTCCATCCGGTGATCCTCGCTCACGAGCATCACGGTCAGCGTGCCGCAGATGAACAGGATCACCGCCCACGTGAGCCACGGGAACAACCACATCCGCAGCGTCAGGTCCGCGCCGGTCGATTCGAGCGTCTTGCGCATCCGCAGCTGCGAGATCGCGATTACGAGATACACGAGCAGCGCGATCGCGCCCGACGTCGCCAGCAGGAAGCCGAATACCTGCTCCGGCATCAGGTAGTTCGCGATCACGGTCACGAAACCGAACGCGGTCGATGCGAGCACGGCCGCGCGCGGCGTGCCGGTCGAATCGGTGCGGTGCAGGAACGCGGGCGCATCCTTGCGCTTGGACAGCGAGAACAGCATCCGCGACGCGGTGTACAGCGCCGAATTCAGGCAGCTCGCGACCGACACCAGCACGATCACGTCGATGATCGCCTTCGCGTTCGGGACGCCGATCAGCTCCATCGCGCGCTGATACGAGCCGTGCTTCGGCAGCAGCGGGTCGTTCCACGGCACGATGGCCGCGACGACGAGAATCGAGCCGAGATAGAACAGCGTGATACGCCAGATCACCGAGTTGGTCGCGCGCACGATCTGGCGTTGCGGGTTGTCCGATTCGGCGGCCGCGATCGTCACGATCTCGGTACCGAGGAACGAGAACATCGTCGTCAGCATCGCCGCGAGCACGGCGCCGGCGCCGTGCGGCATGAAGCCGTCATGCACGAACAGGTTCGACACGCCCGACACAGCCGGCGCCGGGATGATGCCGACGATCGCCGCACCGCCGATGCACAGGAACACGACGATCGCGACAACCTTGATCAGCGCGAACCAGAATTCGAATTCGCCGTAGTTCTTGACCGAGAAGAGGTTGGTCACCGTCAGCACCAGCGTGATGCCGAGCGCGAAGACCCAGGTTGCAACGCCAGGAAACCATGCATTGAGAATGGTCGCGGCGGCAGTCGCCTCGATCGGGATCACGAGCACCCAGAACCACCAGTACAGCCAGCCGATCGAGAAACCGGCCCAGTGGCCGATCGCGCGATCGGCATAGGTGGAGAACGAACCGCTGTCCGGATGGGCGACTGCCATCTCGCCGAGCATGCGCATCACGAGCACGACCAGCACCCCTGCGATCGCATACGCAAGGATCGACGCCGGGCCGGCTTCCGCGATCGCGTGGCCGGAGCCGACGAACAGGCCCGCGCCGATCACGCCGGCAATCGACATCATCGTCACGTGCCGCTGCTTCAGGCCCGTACCGAGGCCTGTGTTGCTTCCACTCATCTGTCTCTCTCCAAAAAACGGTTCCGGTATGGCCGGGTATCGCGTGAAGGCAGCACGGGGGGATTGTCGTTCTTGAGCCGGGCCGGATGCGGCGCCTGCATGGGTGCAGGCGCGCAGCCGGATCGGGGGCCGTTCCGGAACGGGTCGCGACGCAGTCTGCGAAGCTGCGGGTGCGATGCGGCACGCAGGGCGCCGGCGCATCGCGTGCGCCCTTTCCGTCGGCTTTCGTCAGCTGCCTTCGAAGCGAAGGAGTGTAAGCACCAAACGGTTCTTCACTAAGAACCAATTGAAGAATTTCGATGGAACCACTTGTTGCATCGACATCGATCGATGCAACGCTTGTACCGTCCGTGGCGACTCGCGAGCGCCGAAAGCACCCGGCGACACCGGGTCAGCCAGTCGCAACCAGCGGCGCGTCAGTGCGTGCCGTTCGCGATCTCGTCACGCCATTTGGCGGGGACCACGGCCTGCCATTCTCGCAGAAGCAGATTTTTCACGGCGTCCGGATGGGCCGCCGACAGTCGCACCAGCACGATCGGCCAGCCGACGTAGTGATCCGTCACGTAATACACGTCAGGCTCCGATTCGATCAGCCACGCGCGCTCATCGGGGCCGACACCTTTCACGACGAGCGTGTCGCCGTCCTCGCGCAGCCGCGCGAGCATCTTGCCCTTCACCTTGAGTGCGGGCGTGCCGTATGACGTGCCTTCCTCGACGCCGCGCCATGCCAGCGCGATCTGCCGGACTTCGTCGAATGTCATGGGGCCTCCCGGCTGGATGCCTTCGGTTCACGATCCGGCCACGCTACCGGAATTCGCGAAGCCGTGCCGCGGGAAGTGCGCTTATCCGCGCGCCGCACGCGCGGCCGTCGACGCACGCCCCGTCGTCGCGACGATCGCAAACGCGATCGCATTCGCGGCGGCACTGGCCAGGATCGGCACGAGATAGCCGCCGCCCGCGTCATAGATGAAGCCGGCCGCGGTCGGCCCGATCAGCGTGCCGAATGCGACGCTCGTATAGAGCACGCCGATGATCCCGCTCACGTTGCGGCCGCCGAAGTAGTCCATCACCACCGCCGGCAGCACCGCAACCCAGCCGCCGTAGAACACGCCGAACCCGAGTGCGAACGCGGCAAGCGTGGCGACGGTGCCGGCGCCGGCCCACGCGACGAGCGCGACGGCCATGCCCGCGAACATCGCGAGCAGCGATGTGCGGCGGCCGAAACGATCCGCGAGGCCGCCGAGGAAGAAGCGGCCGGCCGTGCTGCCGACGCCGATCGCGCCGAGCAGCAGCACGGCCGTCGATGACGAGACGCCATGATCGAGCGCGTACGGCACGAGATGAACGAACGGGACGAACACGCCGAACGAGCAGATGAGGCATGCCGCGTAGAGGCTCGCGAACGAGCGCGACGTGACGGCTTCGCGCACCGTCGCGCCGGCAGCCGGCTTGCGACTAGCGGCCGCACCGGACACCGAACGCCCCGCATCGCGCGCGGTGGCCTTCGCGCCGCCGCCCTCGACGGGCTCATGCGCCGCCTCTCCGTCCGGCAGCAGCCCCCGCCCGCGCGGATCGTTCTCGATCAGCAACGCCATCCCCGCGCCGATCACGACCGCGATCACGGCCACCGTGAAATACGCGCCGCGCCAGCCGACGTGCGCGATCAGCGCGGACGCGAGCGGCGGCATCACCAGCGTGCCGACGCCGATCCCGGCGACCGCGAGCCCCGACGCGAAGCCGCGCCGGCGCACGAACCATCGCTGCACGGCGCCGACAGCCGGTACGTATGCGCAGCCGACGCCGAGGCCGACACCGAGCCCGTACGCGACATAGACCTGCACCAGCGTATGCGCGGCACCGGCAGCCGCGAGCCCGATGCCCGTCAGCAGCATCCCGGCGACGGCCAGGCGCCGCGAGCCGAAGCGGTCGGCCAGCGGCCCGCTGACGATGCCGAAGCCGAAATACAGGAAGCCGGCGAGCGAGAACACGAGCGAGATCTGCCCGCGCGACGCGGCAAAATCCCGCTGCAGCGACTCGACGAACGCGCTGAACGTGTATGCGCTGCCGAAACCGACGAACGTGACGGCAAACGCGGCCGCCACCACGTACCAGCCGTAGAAAACGCGCGATGCGCCCGGGCGGTTCATGACGATGCTCCTCTCAGGTTCCCCGGCCGCCGGGCGGCGTCCGGATTGCCTCATGGATATAGTTGAACTATGTTGATCGCATCGGTTGCCGACAGGCAGTCGCGCAGCATGCGATCCGATGCGTCAACGGTACTCGCGCATATGCATCGTCTCAAACGATATTTCGTCGGACTTTCGATTTAGAAAAACTGAATGAACCGTTCCCGCTTGCCGCCTCTCAACCCGCTGCGCGCATTCGAAGCGGCCGCCCGCCACCTGTCGGTGAAGGCGGCCGCCGAGGAGCTGTCGGTCACGCCCGGCGCGGTAAGCCAGATGATCCGCACGCTCGAGACGCATCTCGGCGTACAGCTGTTCGAGCGCGTCAACCGCGGCATCCTGCTCACGGCCGCCGGCCGCGACTACCTGCCGCCGGTGCGCAACGCGTTCCGGCAGATCGCCGATGCGTCTCAGCGCGTGTCGGGTGCGGCCGACAGCGGCGTGCTGACGGCGAGCGTCACGCCGTTCTTCGCATCCGCGTGGCTCGTCCCGCGCCTCGCGCAGTTTCGGGAGGCTTGCCCGGACGTCGACCTGCAGGTCGTCACGAGCCACGCACTGGCGGATTTCTCGCGCGACGGCGTCGACGTCGCGATCCGTCATGGCCTCGGGCGCTACATCGGGCTGTGCAGCGAGCGCCTGCTGACGGTGGAGATCGTCGCGCTCGCGTCGCCCGAACTCGTCGCGCGGCTCGGCATGCCGGCGACGCCGGCCGAGCTCGTCGGCTGGCCGCAGTTGCACGACGCCGAGCGCAAGGGCTGGCACATCTGGTTCGGCGCGCAGCGGATCGACGATTTCGGCCCGCCGCGCGGCCCCGCGTTCGACGACTCGGGCCTGTTGCTGCAGGCGATCGTCGCCGGCCAGGGCGCCGGGCTGCTGCCGGCCGCGATGGTGCGCGGCGAGCTGGCAAGCGGCCGGCTCGTGCAGCTCGCCGACGTCGCGTGGCTCGACGATTTCGCGTACTACCTCGTCTATCCGCCGCATCACGCGGAACGGCCAAAGGTTGCCGCATTCCGCCGATGGATCCTCGACGCCGCACTGGCCGACGGTGCGGCATCGATGTCCGGCGCGGCGTAGCGCCCTGCGTCACGGCGCGCTTCTTCTACCGATCGGCTAACATGCGGCCCGGCACCGATAACAACAGACCGAGAGAGACCATGCCCGCCCTGCTCCGCCGCGCGACACGCATCGCGACGCTGTCCGCCGCATTTTTCGTCGCGTGCGCCGCGCTGCCCCTTCCGGCACACGCGTATCGCGCACCGACCGGCTACAGCAACGAAGCCGATCTCGACCGCCACGACACGTATCGCAACCGCGACGGCGAAACTGTGCACGCCCCCGCGCATTCGAAATCGGGCCGCGTGCCCGACGGTGCGAGCGCGCGCTGCCGCGACGGCACGTACAGCTTCAGCCGTCACCGGCGCGGCACGTGCTCGGGGCACGGCGGCGTCGCCGCGTGGCTGTAGCCTCGGCCGAATGGCCAATCCGGACCGCTGCAGCCGCCCGCCGCTGTCAGCGACGCTCGGCGGCGAAGTACAATAGCCGCTCGCGCCGCCCACACGCGGCGACGCCGCCGCGCCTCGCGCGGCACGCTCCGTACCGAATCACCCGACGCCGCCACGCCCACGCGCTGCGCGGCAGTCTCAACCACTTCTGACTTTCACACCGAAATGGCCCAATACGTTTTCACGATGAACCGGGTCGGCAAGATCGTGCCGCCCAAGCGCCAGATCCTGAAGGACATCTCGCTGTCGTTCTTTCCCGGCGCGAAGATCGGCGTGCTCGGCCTGAACGGCTCGGGCAAGTCGACGCTGATCCGCATCATGGCGGGCGTCGACAAGGACATCGAAGGCGAAGCCACGCCGATGCCGAACCTGAACATCGGCTACCTGCCGCAGGAGCCGCAGCTCGACCCGACGAAGACGGTGCGCGAAGCCGTCGAGGAAGGCCTCGGCGACCTGTTCCAGGCCAACAAGAAACTCGAGGAAATCTATGCGGCGTACGCAGAGCCGGACGCCGACTTCGACGCGCTCGCGGCCGAGCAGGCGAAGTACGAAGCAATCCTCGCGTCGAGCGACGGCGGCAGCCCCGAGCAGCAGCTCGAAGTGGCCGCCGACGCACTGCGCCTGCCGTCGTGGGACGCCAGGATCGAACACCTGTCGGGCGGTGAAAAGCGCCGCGTCGCGCTGTGCAAGCTGCTGCTCGAAAAACCCGACATGCTGCTGCTCGACGAACCGACCAACCACCTCGACGCGGAATCGGTCGACTGGCTCGAGCAGTTCCTGGTGCGCTTCCCGGGCACCGTCGTCGCGGTCACCCACGATCGCTACTTCCTCGACAACGCGGCCGAGTGGATTCTCGAACTCGACCGCGGCCACGGCATTCCGTGGAAGGGCAACTACAGCAGCTGGCTCGACCAGAAGGAAGAGCGCCTGAAGCAGGAAGAAGCGTCGGAATCGGCGCGCCAGAAGGCGATCAAGAAGGAACTGGAGTGGGTGCGCCAGAACCCGAAGGGCCGTCAGGCGAAGTCGAAGGCCCGTATCGCGCGCTTCGAGGAGCTGAGCAGCCAGGAATACCAGAAGCGCAACGAAACGCAGGAAATCTTCATTCCGGCCGGCGAACGCCTCGGCAATGAAGTGATCGAGTTCAAGAACGTCAGCAAGTCGTTCGGCGACCGCCTGCTGATCGACAATCTGAGCTTCAAGATCCCGGCCGGCGCGATCGTCGGCATCATCGGCCCGAACGGCGCCGGCAAGTCGACGCTGTTCAAGATGCTGACCGGCAAGGAACAGCCGGATTCGGGCGAAGTCGTGATGGGGCCGACGGTGAAGCTCGCGTACGTCGACCAGAGCCGCGACGCGCTCGACGGCACGAAGACGGTGTTCGAGGAAATCTCGGGCGGCGCCGACGTGCTGACGGTGGGCAAGTACGAAACGCCGTCGCGTGCGTACATCGGCCGCTTCAACTTCAAGGGCGGCGACCAGCAGAAGATCGTCGGCAACCTGTCCGGCGGTGAACGCGGCCGCCTGCACCTCGCGAAGACGCTGATCTCGGGCGGCAACGTGCTGCTGCTGGACGAACCGTCGAACGACCTCGACGTCGAAACGCTGCGCGCGCTGGAAGACGCGCTGCTCGAATTCGCGGGCTCGGTGATGGTGATCTCGCACGATCGCTGGTTCCTCGACCGGATCGCGACGCACATCCTCGCGTTCGAAGGCGATTCGCAGGTCACGTTCTTCGACGGCAACTACCAGGAGTACGAAGCCGACAAGCGTGCACGCCTCGGCGAGGAAGCCGCGAAGCCGAAGCGCCTGCGCTACAAGCCGATCAGCCGCTGACCGGCTCGGCCCGGGTGCCCGGCGCTGCGGCAACGCGGGGCCGGTCGCCGGGGGTGGCCGCTTCAAGAGGCGTCACAACAAAAAAGCGGACCGCTGGCCCGCTTTTTTTATCCGATGGCGGGCTGCTCGCCCGCCGCTTACGCGAGCGCGCCCAGTTCGCGCAGCCGCGCCTCGGTCGTCGCCGCACTCGTGTGATGAATGCCGTGCCAGCCGAGCGCCGTCGCGGCCGCGGCGTTCTTCGCGTTGTCGTCGATGAATACGAGTTCGTGCGGCGCGATGCCCGGCAGGTGCGGTTCGATCCGCGCATGCATCTCGCGGTAGATCGCCGGATCGGGCTTCACGAGCTTCACACGACCCGACACGACGATCTCCTTGAAACGCCGCAGCACCGGGAAGTTGTCCCACGCATACGGAAACGTCTGGGCGGACCAGTTCGTCAGGCCGAACAGCGGCATCCCCTGCGCTTCAAGTCGATCGACGAGCGCGGCGCCCTCTTCGAGCACGCCGCCGATCATTTCGTGCCAGCGCGCGTAGAACGCGCGGATCAGCGCCTCGTGCTCCGGAAACTTCGCGACAAGCTCGGCCGTGCCTTCCTCGATCGTCTGCCCGCCGTCCTGGCGGATCACCCAGTCCATCGCGCACACGTGCGTGAGGAACCAGCGACGCTCAGCGTCGTCGGGAATCAGCTCCCGGTAAAGGTACTCCGGGCTCCAGTCGATCAGCACGCCGCCGAAATCGAACACCACGGCCTTGATCGTCATGCGAACTCCGTCGAAAGGACGTCCGCGAGCGGACGCGGCATCACCGGGTTACCCGACAGCGAATTGTTTTGCCATACGAAGTGATGGTGCGCGACGATCTGCGCGGCCGACAGGTGCGTGCGCTCGTTCGTCGTGTGCAGATCGGACACGACCGTCGTCCGGTAGCCGAGCAGCGCCGCGCGGCGCGCGGCCGAATCGACGCAGAACTCGGTCGCATAACCGCAGATCAGCACCGAACGGATGCCGTGGCGGTCGAGTTGCGCCGCGAGCGGCGTGTCGTGAAACGAATCGCTCACCTGCTTGCGCACGCGCCAGTCGTCGTTCCCGACGACCAGCCCCGCATGCAGCTCCCAGCCCGGCGTGCCGGGCACGATGTCGTCGTCCGCATCGCCGTCGTGCTGCACGAAGCACACGGGCGCGTTCGCCGCACGCGCCGCCGCCGTCAGCCGGTTGATGCCCGATACCACGTCGTCGAGCCGGTAAGCGGGCCGCGCCCGCTCCACCAGCCCGCGCTGCATGTCGACCACGATCACTGCGGTGTCCGCCATTGCCTGCCCTCGGTTGTGTCGTTCGGCCGTTGTGCGGCCGTTATCGCGTGTCGTGTCAGATCGGCTGCGTGCGCGCGTCGAGCCATGCCTTCGCATCGCCGCTCAGGTGCCGGCCGACACGCTCACGCACCGTCGCGTGATACGTGTTCAGCCATGCGCGCTCGTCGTCGTGCAGCATCTCGATCAGCATGCAGCGCGTGTCGATCGGGCACAGCGTCAGCGTCTCGAATGCGAGGAAATCGCCGAATTCCGTCTGCCCGGCCGCGCGGTTCACGACCAGGTTCTCGATCCGGATGCCCCACTGGCCGGGACGGTACACGCCCGGCTCGATCGACGTGATCATGCCCTCTTCCATCGCCGTGTGCGGCTCGGCCGGCGCGTAGTGCGAGATCACCTGCGGGCCTTCGTGCACGTTCAGGAAGTAGCCGACGCCATGCCCCGTGCCGTGGCCGTAGTCGAGCCCGGCCGCCCACATCGGTGCGCGCGCGATCGCGTCGAGCATCGGCGAGCGGATGCCGCGCGGGAAGCGGGCGCGCGACAGCGCCATCATCGACTTCAGCACGATCGTGAAATCGCGCCGCTGCAGGTCGCTGACGGTGCCGACCGGCACGACACGCGTGATGTCGGTCGTGCCCGTCACGTACTGGCCGCCCGAATCGATCAGCAGCAGGCCGTCGCCGGCGATCGTCGCGTGCGACGCCGGCGTCGCGTGGTAGTGCGGCATCGCGCCGTTCGCGTTGAAGCCCGCAATCGTCGCGAAGCTTGCCGACACATAGCCGGGGCGCCGGGCGCGGGCGGCCGTGAGCTTTTCCTCGATCGTCAGCTCGGTGATCGTCTCGCGGTTCACCGCCTGCTCGAACCACGTGAAGAATTCCGCGAGCGCGGCGCCGTCGTGTTCCATCGTCACGCGCACGTGCTCGATCTCGGCGGACGTCTTGCGCGACTTCGCGAACGTCGACGGATTCACGGCCTCGACGAGCTTCACGCCGGCCGGCACGGCCTGGAGCGTGCCGAACGTCACGCGGCGCGGGTCGATCAGCAGCGTCGCGCCGTCCGGCAGCGACGCGAGCGCGGCGCGCGCCGCGTCGTAGGCGCGCACGTCGACACCATCCTTCGCGAGCGACGCGGCCAGCGCCGGCGACACCTTGCCGTCGGCGACGAACAACGTCGCGCGATCGGCGCCGATCATTGCGTGCGCAACGAATACGGGATTGAAGTTGACGTCGGCGCCGCGCAGGTTGAACAGCCATGCGAGGTCGTCGAGCGTCGACACGAAATGCCATTGCGCACCCTGCGCGCACATCGCGCGGCGCACTTCGGCCAGCTTGCTCGCGCGCGTCGTATCGGCCTGCGGCGCCGCGTGCTCGAACACCGCGTCGCCGGGCAGCCCCGGCCGCTCGGGCCAGATCGCGTCGAGCAGGTCGAGATCGGTGCGCAGCGCGATGCCGCGTGCGTTCAGCGCGCCCGTCAGCCCGCGTGCGGCCGCGACCCCCAGCACGGCGCCGTCGACGCCGACCGTCGCCCCTGCCGCCACGTTCTGCGCGAGCCAGTCGACGTGCGGCGCGCTCTGCTGCCCGCCCGTCATCTTCATCAGTTGCACGCCCGTGCCGGCCAGTTCGGCATCGGCCTGCACCCAGTAGCGGCTGTCGACCCACAACCCCGCGAAATCCGCGGTCACGACCAGCGTGCCGACCGAGCCCGTGAAGCCGGACAGCCAGCGACGGGCCTGCCAGCGCTCCGGCAGATACTCGGACAGATGGGGATCAGCGGACGGCACGAGATAGGCGGCCAGATCCTCGCGGGCCATGGCGCCACGCAGCAGCGCGAGGCGGGCCGGCACCGGCGAGACTTCGGGAAGACGGGCATTCATGATTTCACCTGAGAACATTCAGCGACGGGCCGACAGCGTAACCGTCACGGCTACGACGAGGAACGCGACACCGGTGCAGACCGGCCATTCGAGCGTCTCGCCATCGTAAAACAGTCCAGAGAGATTGCCGGCCATGCGGGCCGCGCCCGCGCCGACGATGCCGGCGAGCACCGCGATCCACCACGCCGGCCGGCCCGTGCGCCGCATCGGATGCAGCCATCGGCCGAACAGCCCGACGGCCGCTCCCAGGACAAGGATTCCAAACCAGTTCATTCGACGCCTTCTATAAATTCAGATTCGTCCCATAGGCGTGAACGTTGCCAGCGGCTAGCATCGATTCATCCATCGAACCCGAGACCAGCCGGGTGCCGCCAACATTCGAGTGTAGGGGCCGACTCGACGTTATGGCAAGCGCGCGCCGGCTGCCGTATTGAAGAAATTCTCATGCGAATCGCTCTGATCGATCCGGACGCGCGCCATGCCGCGCTCCTGAACCGCCTGCTCTTTGCGGGCGGTCATGTATGCCATGCGTTTCCGTCCAGCGCGGCGTTGTTCGAGTGGCTCGCCACCGATAACACGTGCGACATGCTGATCACCGGCCACTGGGCCGGCGACCAGCCGGCCGAGGAAGTCATCCCGCGTGCGCAGACGGTCCTGCCGGGGCTGCCGGCCATCGCCGTGATGCTGCTGCCGCGCGAGAGCGAAATCGTATCGTGCCTGCACGCGGGCGCCGACGATTGCCTCGTACGCCCCGTGAGCGGGCCCGAGCTGCTCGCGCGCGTCAACGCGCTGAGCCGGCGCGCCGGCGTCCGCCGGCCACCCAACCGCTCGCGCGAAATGTATGGCGAATACGCTTTCGACGCCACCCACTGCCTCGTTCGCTTCGACGACGCAATCGTTTCACTCACGCCGAAGGAGTTCCGGTTCGCGCAGCTGCTGTTCACGAACCTGTCGCGGCCGGTGTCGCGCGCCCATATCCTCGAAACGGTGTGGGCGCGCCGCCGCGACATGAAGTCGCGCACGCTCGATACCCATGCGTCCCGGCTGCGCAGCAAACTACGGCTGCTTCCGGAGCGCGGCTACCGGCTGCTGCCGCTCTACGGCTACGGCTATCAGCTCGACCGCGTGCCGATCGAGCCCCCAAATTCCCGGCCCCGCCACGCTGATGCCCGGTATGCGGCGAGTGAGGAAATCGCTGAAACGCTATAATATGGGGCTAAACGATAGCCCTCGATATGCAACTCCTCACGATCGGAATCAATCACCACACTGCGCCTGTCGCCTTGCGCGAACGCGTGGCGTTTCCGCTCGAGCAGATCAAGCCGGCTCTCGTCACGTTCAAGAACGTGTTTCTCGGCCCCCAGGCGCCCAATACGCCCGAAGCGGCGATCCTCTCCACCTGCAACCGCACCGAACTGTATTGCGCGACCGACGATCGCGCGGCACGCGAAGGCGCGATCCGCTGGCTGTCGGAGTATCACCGGATCCCGGTCGACGAACTCGCACCGCACGTCTATGCGCTGCCGCAGTCGGAAGCGGTCCGGCACGCGTTTCGCGTCGCATCCGGCCTCGATTCAATGGTGCTGGGCGAAACGCAGATTCTGGGCCAGATGAAGGACGCCGTCCGCACCGCGACGGAAGCCGGCGCGCTCGGCACCTATCTGAACCAGCTGTTCCAGCGCACGTTCGCGGTAGCGAAGGAGGTGCGCGGCACGACCGAAATCGGCACGCAGTCGGTGTCGATGGCCGCCGCCGCGGTGCGCCTCGCGCAACGGATCTTCGAAAAGGTGTCGGATCAGCGCGTGCTGTTCATCGGCGCCGGCGAAATGATCGAGCTGTGCGCGACGCACTTCGCCGCGCAAGGCCCGCGCGAACTCGTCGTCGCGAACCGCACGGCCGAACGCGGCCAGCGGCTCGCCGAACGCTTCAACGGCCGTGCGATGCCGCTCGCCGACCTGCCGACCCGCATGCACGAGTTCGACATCATCGTGTCGTGCACGGCGTCGACGCTGCCGATCATCGGCCTCGGCGCAGTCGAGCGCGCGGTGAAGGCACGCCGCCACCGGCCGATCTTCATGGTCGACCTTGCGGTGCCGCGCGACATCGAGCCCGAAGTCGGCAAGCTGAAGGACGTGTTCCTCTACACCGTCGACGATCTCGGCGCGATCGTGCGCGAAGGCAATGCATCGCGCCAGGCCGCGGTCGCGCAGGCCGAAACGATCATCGAAACGCGCGTGCAGAATTTCATGCAATGGCTCGACACGCGCAGCGTCGTGCCGGTGATCCGTCACATGCATACGCAGGCCGACGCACTGCGCCGGGCCGAAGTCGACAAGGCGCAGAAGCTGCTCGCGCGCGGCGACGATCCGGCCGCCGTGCTCGAAGCGCTGTCGCAGGCGCTGACCAACAAGCTGATCCACGGCCCGACGAGCGCGCTCAACCGCGTGAACGGCGCCGATCGCGATTCGCTGATCGACCTGATGCGCGGCTTCTACCAGCACGCCCCGCGTTCGAGCGACCAGTCCGGCCACTAGCGCCGGCCGATCGCCCTGCCGCCGGCCGCACGCCGGCCTATCCTTTCCGAATACCCCTTGCCCGGGAGCGCCGCTCCACACCATGAAGACGAGCATGCAACGCAAGCTCGACCAGCTGTCCACACGGCTGGCCGAACTGAACGACCTGCTGAGCCGCGAAAACGTCACGGCCGACCTCGACCAGTACCGCAAGCTCACGCGTGAACATGCGGAACTCGGCCCGGTGGTCGAACAGTACGCGCTGTGGCGCCAGTCGCGCAGCGACGAGACGGCTGCACAGGAACTGCTCGGCGATCTGTCGATGCGCGACTTCGCGGAAGACGAAATCCGCAGCGCGCGAGAAAGCATGGCCCGCCTCGAGACCGAGCTGCAGAAGATGCTGCTGCCAAAGGACCCGAACGACGACCGCAACATCTTCCTCGAAATCCGTGCGGGCACGGGCGGCGACGAATCGGCGCTGTTCGCGGGCGACCTGCTGCGCATGTACCTGCGCTTCGCGGAACGCCAGCGCTGGCAGGTCGAAATGATGTCGGAGAGCGCGTCGGATCTCGGCGGCTACAAGGAAGTGATCGTGCGGATCGCTGGCCAGGGTGCGTATTCGCGCCTGAAGTTCGAATCGGGCGGCCATCGCGTGCAGCGCGTGCCGGCCACCGAAACGCAGGGGCGCATCCACACGTCCGCGTGCACGGTCGCGGTGATGCCGGAAGCCGACGAAATCGGCGAGGTCGAGATCAATCCGGCCGACCTGCGGATCGACACGTTCCGCGCATCCGGCGCGGGCGGCCAGCACATCAACAAGACCGATTCGGCGGTGCGCGTCACGCACATCCCGACCGGGATCGTCGTCGAGTGCCAGGACGACCGCTCGCAGCACAAGAACAAGGATCGCGCGCTGAAGGTGCTCGCCGCGCGCATCAAGGACAAGCAGTATCACGAGCAGCACGCGAAGGAAGCCGCGACGCGCAAGAGCCTGATCGGCTCCGGTGACCGCTCGGAGCGGATCCGCACGTACAACTTCCCGCAGGGCCGGATGACCGACCACCGGATCAACCTGACGCTGTACCGGCTCGAGGCGCTCATGGACGGCGACCTCGACGAACTGATCAGCGCACTGGTCAGCGAACACCAGGCCGAACTGCTCGCGTCGCTCGGCGATGCCGACTGAGGCCGCGATGCCCGACACTTCCGCCGACGAACTGCTGCGCGCATCGCCACTCGACGCGGTCGATGCGCGCGTGTTGCTCGCGCACGCGCTCGGCTGGACCCGTACGCAATTGATCACGCGCGGCGACGCGCCGCTCGACGCGGCCGCGGTCGAACGCTACCGCGCGCTCGAGGCGCGCCGCCTGGCCGGCGAGCCGGTCGCGCAGCTCGTCGGGATGCGCGAATTCTTCGGCCGGCCGTTCGACGTGACGCCCGACGTGCTGATTCCACGCCCGGAAACCGAACTGCTCGTCGAAGCCGCACTCGATGCGATCGACGGGCTGCCGCATCCGGCCGTGCTCGATCTCGGCACGGGCAGCGGCGCGATCGCCGTCTCGATCGCCGCCGAGCGTCCCGATGCGCGCGTGTGGGCGCTCGATCGCTCGCCGGCCGCCCTTGAGGTCGCACAGCGCAACGCCGGCAAGCTGCTCGACGCGCGCCGCCCCGGCGGCCCGCTGCACTGGCTGCAGAGCGACTGGTACGCGGCGCTCGATCCGGCACTCGCATTCGACGCGATCGTCAGCAACCCGCCGTACATCGCGCAGCACGATCCGCACCTCGAGCAGGGCGACCTGCGTTTCGAGCCGCGCGGCGCACTCACCGACGATGCCGACGGCCTCAGCGCGATCCGCACGATCGTCGCGGGCGCCGGCTCTTATCTGAAACCGGGCGGCACGCTCTGGATCGAGCATGGCTACGACCAGGCCGAGGCCGTGCGCGCGGTGCTCGCCTCGCACGGCTTCGTCGCGATCGAATCGCTTGCCGATCTGGCCGCCATCGAACGCACGACAGGCGGCCGCCTGCCGGGCTGATGCCCGGCCCGCCCGGTTGAAATCCGCTATCATTTCAATCTAACGCCCCGCTAACGCAAGGTCAGTCATGGACACCCAACAACGCATCAAGCAAATCGTCGACGAAAACCAGGTCGTGCTCTTCATGAAGGGCAACGCACAATTCCCGATGTGCGGCTTTTCGGGCCGCGCCGTCCAGGTGCTGAAAGCCTGCGGCGTCGACCAGTTCAAGACGGTCAACGTCCTCGAAGACGACGAGATCCGCCAGGGCATCAAGGCATTCTCGAACTGGCCGACCATCCCGCAGCTCTACGTGAAGGGCGAATTCATCGGCGGCTCGGACATCATGATGGAGATGTACCAGTCGGGCGAACTGCAGCAACTGTTCGCCGCCGCGTAATACGCCCTCCTTTCGATGGCCTCTCCCAGCGCGCCGCCACGCCGGCTGATCGTCGCGATCACCGGCGCCACCGGCGCGATCTACGGCGTACGGCTGCTCGACCTGCTGCGCGCCGCCGGCGGCGTCGAAACGCACCTGCTGATTTCGAACGCCGGCTGGCTCAACATCCAGCACGAACTGAAGCTGTCGAAGGCCGATGTCGAAAGCCGTGCGGACGTCGTGCATTCGGTGCGCGACGTCGGCGCGACGATCGCATCGGGGTCGTTCGCGACTGACGGCATGGTGATCGCGCCCTGCTCGATGAAGACGCTCGCGAGCGTCGCCCACGGGCTGTCCGACAACCTGATCACGCGCGCAGCCGACGTCACGTTGAAGGAACGCCGCCGCCTCGTGCTGATGGTGCGCGAAACGCCGTTCAACCTTGCGCATCTGCGCAACATGACGGCCGTCACCGAAATGGGCGGCATCGTCTTCCCGCCGCTGCCCGCGTTCTACGCGATGCCGAAGACGATCGAGGAACTCGTCGACCAGACCGTCACACGCGTACTCGACCTGTTCGCGCTCAGCGCACCGCTGACGACCCCGTGGGCCGGTATCCGGCACGCGCAGTAAGCGAGTACCCCACGATCCGTTCGCCGCACATCTGCGCCGCTTTTCACTGAAATTCACTCAATTTCGCGCATACAGCGTCCAGCTGCCGTGAAGCGCACGGCGCCGCCCGGATTATCAACAAACAAGCGTCAATCAAATTCCCGATCGCGGATTTATCAATATCCGGTGCGCGCCTATAGTCACAGGCAAATCCCTTTGCAGGCCACCACCATGAACCGCTTGCCTTCGCTCTACCTGTCCCACGGCGCCCCGACGCTGCCGATCGACCCGACGCTGCCGTCCGGCGCGTTCACGCACCTCGCCGCCGAATTGCCGCGCCCGCGCGCGGTGCTGATGCTGTCCGCGCACTGGGGCACGCAGCGCCCCGTCGCCAGCATTGCCGCACATCCGGAAACGATCCACGATTTCTACGGCTTTCCGCAGGCGCTGTACGACATCCGCTACCCGGCGCCCGGCGCGCCCGACGTCGCCGAACGCGCGGCTGGGCTCCTGAATGCGGCCGGCATCGAGACCGCGACGACCGAGCACGGCCTCGACCACGGCGCGTGGGTGCCGATGCTGCTGATGTTTCCGGAAGCCGACGTGCCGGTGGCGCAACTGTCGATCCAGCCGCGCGCGGATGCCGCCCACCACTTCGCGCTCGGCCGCGCGCTGCGACCGCTGCGCGACGAGGGCGTGATGGTGATCGGCTCCGGCCAGATCACGCACAACCTGCGCGCCGCCGATTTCGGTGCGGCACCGGAGGATGCGGATCCGCGCGTCACGGAATTCACCGACTGGTTCGAGGCGAAGCTGGCCGCGCGCGACGTCGACGCGCTGCTCGACTACCGCCGGCAGGCGCCGCACGCGGCGCTGATGCATCCGACCGACGAGCATCTGCTGCCGGTGTTCACGGCGCTGGGCGCGGCGGACGACGACTACCAGCTCGGCATCCAGTCGCTCGGCACGTACCAGCGCGTGCTCGCGATGACGAACTACGTGTTCGCCGGCGCGGCCGCCTGAGCGGTCGCGCGGCAGCCGCCGACCGCCCAACAAAAAACCCGCCCGAGCATCGCTCGGGCGGGTTTTTTTACGCTGCTTGCTGCCGCCGCCGAATCCGGCGGCAGGTCACGCGTCAGGCACCGACCCCCTCGAGGATCTCGTCGTGCGATTCACGCTCGTCGAGATACTTGGTCCGGTAGCCGGTATTCACGCCCCAGAAGTAGAACACCAGCGAGATCGCCGCGACGACCACCATGTCCCAGCCGTACGGCAGCACGCCGTGGCCGCCGAACTCCTTGCTGCCGATCAGCGACAGCACGGCCATCGTCGGCAGGTACGCGACCAGCCACCAGGCGGCCTTCAGGTCGTCACCCCAGCCGGTCCAGCCCGACTTCGCCTGGAAGTAGAAGTACACCGGCAGCGCGACGATCATCAGCAGGATGATTTCGCCCGTCAGCGGCCACTTCGCCCAGTACAGGATCAGCGACGCGCAGACGAATGCGAACGGGGCGATCAGCTTCATCAGCGGAATCGACAGCGGACGCTCGATGTCGGTCGCCGAACGGCGCAGCGCCATCAGGCTGATCGGGCCGGTCAGGTAGGAAATCACCGTCGCCACCGAGATCACTGCCGCGAGCGAGCTCCAGCCGCGGAAGAAGAACAGGAAGATGAACGACACGAGCAGGTTGAACCACATCGCCTGGCGCGGCACGCCGTAGATCGGGTGCACGTTGCCGAACATCTTCGGCATCGTGTTGTTGCGCTCCATCGCATAGATCATGCGGGTGGTCGTCGCCATGTAGGTCGTACCGGTGCCGCTCGGGCTGATGAACGCGTCGACATACAGCAGGATCGCGAGCCAGTTCAGGTTCAGCGCGATCGCGAGTTCCGCGAACGGCGACGAGAAGTTGAAGTGCGCCCAGCCCTTCGCGACGTCGGCCGGATTCACCGAGCCGATATACGCCATCTGCAGCAGCACGTAGATCACGAGCGCGAGCAGAATTGACGTGATCACCGCGAACGGCACGCTGCGCGACGGGTTGCGCGCTTCACCGGCCAGGTTCACCGGGCTCTGGAAGCCGTTGAACGCGAACACGATGCCGCTCGTCGCGACCGCGGTCAGCACCGCCGACCAGCCGTACGGCGCAAAGCTTGCATTCGATGCCGTGCCGAGGTTCTCCGCATGGAAGCTCGTCAGCATCAGGCCGAGGATCGTGAGGCCGGGGATCAGGAACTTGAAGATCGTGATCGCGGTGTTCGCCCGCGCAAAGGCCTTGACGCCCCAGTAGTTCAGCATGAAGTAGATGACGACCAGCACGGCCGACAACAGCAGGCCGAGCGTCTGTAATTCGCCGTTCACGAACAGTGCGTGCGCCCAAGGATACGGCCACGTGCTCATGTACTGGATCGACGCTTCGGCCTCGATCGGGATCACGGATACGATCGCGATCCAGTTCGCCCACGCACTGATGAAACCGACCAGCGAACCGTGCGAATAGCGCGCGTAGCGCACCATTCCGCCCGACTCGGGGAACATCGCGCCCAATTCCGCGTAAGTCAGTGCAATGGCAAGAATCACGACAGCGCCGATGATCCATGCGCAGATCGCCGCCGGACCGGCAATCTTCGCGGCCTTCCAGGCGCCGAACAGCCAGCCCGAGCCGATAATCGAACCCAGCCCCGTCAGCATCAATGCAAACGGGCCGATGTTCCGTTGAATAGAACTCTTCACATCCTCTCCTGTGTCTCAAAAAGCATGGTCGGCCCGCGGTCCGGGATCGGCTCGGACAGCACCGCGCACGCAATTTTGGGGGGGTGTGTCACCCGATCGGGGCAACCCGTCCACGCGGCGCGTAGTTTAACGGTTGCACCTCAAACGTGGCGCCAAAATCGTTCGGCCCCTACAAAAAATTCGCATCGTTTGCAAGCTTTGTAAACCTGATCTCCGCAATAACCCTGAGTCCATGGAAATACGGTTGACCACGCGGTTGATAAGCCGTATAAAGGACTTCGCAGGATTTCAAGTGGCGAGTGAATTGGTTCTTTCGTAGTTCGCCCATCAACGGTACTCCGGTTGGTCCTATTACCCCTTCCTTGATTTTCCGCACCCCATGGGCCTCGGCCCCGTTTTATCTTTTTAGGAACAAGTAACATGGCAACCGGTACCGTCAAGTGGTTCAATGACGCAAAGGGCTTCGGCTTCATCACCCCGGAAGGCGGCGGCGACGATCTGTTCGCGCACTTCTCGGAAATCCGCGTCGAAGGCTTCAAGACGCTGCAAGAAAACCAGAAGGTTGAATTCGAAGTGAAGACGGGCCCGAAGGGTCTGCAAGCTGCGAACATCCGTCCGGTCTAAGCTTGGCGCGATAATTCGTGAAAAAAAGCCCCGCTTCGGCGGGGCTTTTTGTTTTTCGGCGCCGGTCGACCGGCATCGCGGCCTTTCAGCCGCCCGCATTCAACCGAACAATCGCTGCGCGTGAATGCCGAGGCCCGTCGCGACACTCGCGAGGCGGTCGCCGAACACCGGTTGCGCATCCGGGAATGCACCCGCGAGCGCGCCCGACAGGAACGCGAGCCCCGTCGAGCCGCCGGTGAAGTACAGGGCGCCGACATCGCGCGGCGCCACGCCCGCCAGCCGCACCGTCTCGCGCGCGGCGTCGACGATGCGTGCGGTGTCGTCGCGGCTCGCGTCGACGAGCCGGTCGGCATCGAATGCGATCTGCAGATCCTCTTCCACGTCGTTCAGGTCGATCATCGTCTCCCCGCCCGCCGCGACGCCGATCTTCGCTTCTTCTGCACGCGCCATCAGCGCATGCCCGAGCCGCTGCTCGACCACGCTCGTGAGCCGGTCGTACTGCTGCACGTCCCGGTACAGGTGCTTCATCAGCTTCAGCTCGCCGAGCCGCTTCGGCGTGTAGACCGTGTTGATCAGGTGCCAGGTGGCGAGATCGAAGTAGATCTTGTTCGGCAACTCGCGCCCTTCGGGGTCGAGCGAACGGTAGCCGAATGCGGGCAGGATCGCCGCCAGCTCGACACGCCGGTCGTAATCGGTGCCCGCGACGTGCACGCCGTGGTGGGCCAGCACGTCGTCCTTGCGCTCGAGCCGCGCCATCCGTTCGGGCCCGACGCACACCAGCGAGAAGTCGGACGTGCCGCCGCCGATGTCGGCGACGAGCACGAGGCGCTCCGCCTGCTGGCGCGACTCGTAGTCGAACGCGGCCGCGATCGGTTCGTACTGGAATTGCACGTCCGCAAAGCCGACCGATCGCGCGGCGGCCTCGAGCTGGTCCTGGGCGAGGCGGTCGGCGCGCGGATCGTCGTCGACGAAGAACACCGGCCGGCCGAGCACCGCGCGGCCGATCGGCGCGCCCGCCCGGGCTTCGGCCTTGCGCTTCAGGTGCGTCAGGAAGCGCGCGATGATTTCGGTGTACGCGATCGCGCTCCCGTCGCCGAGATCGGTCGTCGTTTCCGCGAGCGGCGAGCCGAGGATGCTCTTCATCGAGCGCATCAGCCGGCCGTCGAAACCGTCGATATAGGAAGCCAGCGCCGCACGGCCGTATTCGACCGTCTCTTCGTCGTTGTTGAAGAAGATCGCGGTGGGCAGCGTCAGGTGGTCGCCCTCGACGGGCGCGAGGCGCATGCCGTCGCCGTCGGGCAGCGCCACGGCGGAATTGGACGTGCCGAAATCGATCGCGCAGTAAGTCATGGGAAGTTGCCGCAGCAGGGCCGGCGCGAAAACGGAAAGGACGGGCTTTTTAACATGAAGCCCGCGGGATCACAACCGGGGCCGGCCACCAGTCCCGCGCAACGGGCCCGGGAGGCGGCGCCGCGCAACCTGGCGCGCCGGAGAGCGATGCGGGCGGGATGCGCGACGCAGCCCGTCCGCCAGGCAGGTCAGGCTACCGCGTCGAAACCCTTCTTCCACGCGCCCGCATAGACGACCTCGCCGATCGCATGGCGCGTGCGCGGCGCCTTCTCGCGATCGCGCAGCACCGGATCGAGCTTGTCGACGTTGCCGTAGTGACCGAGCGAGATGATCGCCGGAATCGCGACGTCGGCCGGAATCGCGAACGCATCGCGGAACGCCTTCGCGTCGAAGCCGCTCATCTGGTGGGCGGCCAGGCCCAATGCATGCGCCTGCAGCACCAGCGACATCGCGGCGGCACCCGCGTCGTACAGCGCGGTGGGAGCCGGCTCACCCTTCGGCGTGAGCGTGTGCGCGGTCACCGCGATCAGCACGGGCGCCGGCGCATTCCAGCCCTGGTTGAACGGCACCAGCGTCGCGAACGCGCGTTTGAACGCGTCTTCGTCCTGCGTGCGGTCGAATACGATGAAGCGCCACGGCTGCGCGTTGTACGCGGACGGCGCCCAGCGGGCGGCTTCGAGCACCGCGTGCAGATCGCCGGCGCTGACGGCTTCATCCGAATACGCGCGCGGGCTCCAGCGGCCCGCGATCAGGTCGTGAATCGAAACAGTGGTGGGAGCAGGTTTGACGGACATGCGGTTCCTCGCTGACATCGATGAAGGGGCGCGAACGCCCTGGCGAACCGCAAGCATACCCGCTTGAGCCGATGCGCGCCCGATCCTCCCGCGCTATGCAAATCTCCGTGCGTGCATTGCCCGGCCATCCGTCGCGCGGCCGGCCGGGCCATCGGATTGCCGCGCTCAGGCCGCCTGCGCGGCTGCGCGCGACGGGCCGCGGTTGATCCGCAGCACGATCAGCGCGCCGACGATGCACAGCCCGCCCGAGATCATCGACGCGATCGTGTAGGTGCCGAGGCTCGCGCGCAGCAGCCCCGCGCCGAGCGCCGCGAACGCCGCGCCGAGCTGGTGGCCGGCGACGATCCAGCCGAACACGACCGGCGCCGCGGCCTTGCCGAACACGTCGGTCGCGAGGCGCACGGTCGGCGGCACGGTCGCGATCCAGTCGAGCCCGTAGAACATCGCGAACAGCGGCAGCCCGAAGAAATCGACCCCGAACGCGTGCGGCAGGTAGATCAGCGACAGCCCGCGCAGCCCGTAGTACCAGAACAGCAGCACGCGGTTGTCGTAGCGGTCGGACAGCCAGCCCGACAGCGTCGTGCCGAACAGGTCGAACACGCCCATCGCCGCGAGCAGCGACGCGCCCTGCACTTCCGTCATCCCGTAGTCGCTGCACATCGCGATCAGGTGCGTGCCGACGTAACCGTTGGTGCTCGCGCCGCAGATGAAGAAGCTGAAGAACAGCAGCCAGAAATCGCGCGAACGGCTCGCGGTCAGCAGCGTACGGAACGCGACCGTGAGCGGGTTCTCCTTCGTCGCCTCGGGGGCGGACGGCGCATCGGCCGGTTCGCCGTACGGGCGCAGCTGGACGTCGGCCGGCCGTTCGGGCAACAGGAATGCAACCAGCGGAATCACGATCGCGGCCGCGACCGCGACGACCAGCACGACCGGCCGCCAGCCATGGCGCTGCGCGATCGCCGCGAGCATCGGCAGGAACACGAGCTGGCCGGTGGCCGTGCTCGCGGTCAGGATCCCCATCACGAGGCCGCGCCGCGCATGGAACCAGCGCGTGACGAAGGTCGCGGACAGCGTCAACGCGACGACGCCCGTCGAGCAGCCGACCATCAGGCCCCAGATCACGACCATCTGCCAGCTCTGCGTCATCATCGACGACAGCGCGACGCCCGCGCTCATCGTCACGAGCGCGGTGAGAATGGTCGGACGCAGCCCGAAGCGCTGCATCGCGGCGGCCGCGAACGGGCCCGTCAGTCCGTACAGCGCGATATTCACCGAGATCGCCAGCGAAATCGCCGCGCGGCTCCAGCCGAGTTCGCGCTCGAGCGGCACCATCAGCACGCTCGGCGTCGCGCGCGTGCCGGCCGCCGCCAGCAGGATCAGGAATACCACCGCCGCCGCGAGCCATCCGTAGTGGAAGCGCCCGCCGATTCGTGTCACCGCCCAGTTCATCTTCGCGTTCTCCAGTTGGCGGCTCCGGTGCCTCCGCACCCGCGCCGCTCGCCCTGCCAGGCCACCTCCGCCGCACGCTGCATCGGCTGACCCGGGCCGACGCTTGGCATTTGTCTGTCGATCCGGTTGGCTTTGTTACCGACCGGTCACAAGTGTGTTGCGATCGTAGTGACCAATCGGTAACATGTCAAGCAATCCAATATGCAGTCGAGGGTCATCATGTCGGGCATCGAGATCGCCAAACCGCTGCCGCGCCGCACGCGCCGGCCGATCGACGGCGCCACCGCGCAGGAGCACCTGCTGCGCGCCGCCGAGGAGCTGTTTTACAAGGAAGGCGTCCGGACGGTGGGCGTCGAGGCGGTGGTGGAGCGGGCGGGCGTCAACAAGATGAGCCTGTATCGCCAGTTCTCGTCGAAGGACGAGCTGATCCTCGCGTACCTGGAGCGGATGGATGCGTGCTTCTTCGACCGCTTCAACACGAGCGTCGCGAAGCACCCGGGCCAGCCGAAAGCGCAGCTGATCCAGTATTTCGTCGATCTCGCCGAGCGCGCGACGCAGAAGGATTACCGCGGCTGCCCGTTCGTCAACGTCGCCGCCGAATTCCCGGATGCGTCGCACCCGGCGCGCGAGCGCGTCGCGCAGAACAAGGAACAACTGATGAAGCGGCTCGTCGCGCTATGCGAAGACGCCGGCGCGCGGCAGCCGCAGGCGCTCGCCGACTCGCTCGCGCTGGTGATCGAAGGCATCTACGCGGCAAGCCAGACCTACCGGCACGGCGCAACGCCGATCGGCGTCGCGCCCGCGCTCGTCACGCAGTTGATCGAGGCCGCCTGCGCGTGATGGCGCGCCCGCTACAATGCGGCCCTCGCCGCCCTTCCGCCCGACTGGTTTCACGATGACCGACACCCGCCCCGAATCGCACGACGACATCCTCGCCGCCACGCGGCACTGGCTCGCGCGTGCGGTGATCGGGCTCAATCTGTGCCCGTTCGCGAAAAGCGTCTATGTGAAGGAACAGGTGCGCTACGCGATCAGCGAAGCGACGACGCTGGAAGACGCGCTCGCCGAACTCGAAACGGAACTGCGCGCGCTCGACGCGGCGGACCCGCAGCAGATCGACACGACGCTCGTGATCTTCCCGCATGCGTTCGCCGATTTCATCGACTACAACGATGCGCTGTTCTTTGCCGACCGGCTGGTGCGGCAACTGCGGCTCGACGGCGTGCTGCAGATCGCGAGCTTCCATCCGGACTACCGGTTCGAGGGCAGCGAGCCCGACGACATCGAGAACTACACGAACCGCGCGCCGTACCCGATCCTGCACCTGCTGCGCGAGGACAGCATCGCGCGCGCGGTCGACGCGTTCCCGGACGCGTCCGCGATCTACGAAAGGAATCAGGAAACGCTGCGGCGCCTCGGCCATGACGGCTGGCGCGAATGGATGCGCCGGCCGAGCGACGACGTCTGACGCGACGTGCAACGTGCGACGTGCAACGGACGGCGTGTAACGTGCGACGGGCGGCGTACAACGTGCGCCGCACGCGACGCGCCCGCCCACGCGCAGGTCAGCCGGCGGCCGGTTCGACGACCTCGCCGCCCGCGGCCGCGGCCTCCGGCACGAAGAAGCGTGCGTTCAGCTCGGCCAGCCCGAACATCCCGAGGATCTCGTTCAACCGCTCGCCGGGCCGCCGGCGCGGCAGGTTCTTGTACTGCGCGATGATCAGCTCGTTCTTCATCGAATGCTCCCAGCCGACCAGCTCGGTCACGCTGACCTGGTAGCCGTGCGCTTCGAGCTGCAGGCAGCGCAGCACGTTGGTGATCTGGCTGCCGAATTCGCGCGTATGCAGCGGATGCCGCCACACCTCCGTCAGCGCGTTCGCGAGCGACTTGCCCTTGTTCTTGCGCAGCACGCCCGCGACTTCCGCCTGGCAGCACGGCACCAGCACGATGTGCTGCGCGCGCTTCGCGAGCGCGAAACGGATCGCGTCGTCGGTCGCCGTGTCGCACGCGTGCAGCGCGGTGACGACGTCGACCGTTTCAGGCAGTTTCGGCGACGTGATCGAATCGGCGACCGACAGGTTCAGGAACGACATGCCGCCGAACCCGAGCCGCGCGGCAAGCTCGGCCGAACGCGTGACGAGCTCCTCGCGGGTCTCGATCCCGTACACGTGCGACGCGAACGCCGGCGTGCCGTGCCCCGGCTGCTGCTTGAAGAACAGGTCGTACAGGATGAAGCCGAGATACGACTTGCCGGCGCCGTGATCGACGAGCGTCACGCTGCCGCGCTCGGCCTGCACGCCGGCGAGCAGCGGCTCGATGAACTGGAACAGGTGATAGACCTGCTTCAGCTTGCGACGGCTGTCCTGGTTCAGCTTCCCGTCGCGGGTGAGGATGTGCAGTTCCTTCAGCAGCTCGACGGACTGCTCCGGGCGGATTTCGTGGGTCTTGTTCGACATCGTGATGCGGCGCCGGGCCACGGTCGGTCGACCACGGCCCGGCGGCGGGAATTCGTGAGGAATGGCGACAGTTTACCGAAAATGCGCGGTCAGGCTCGTGCGCCGAGCCGCCAGAGCGACGTGACCTCGGCCTGGCGTGCCGCGTGCAGCGGATCGTCGGCATCCATCGCCTTCGGGTGAGCGGGACGGATGTCGTCGCGGCCAAGCACGACGAGGCCGGCTTCGTCGATCCATTGCAGCAGCGTGTCGCGCGGCCGCAGGCCGAGATGCTCGGCGAAATCGGACAGGATCAGCCAGCCTTCGCCGCCCGGTTCGAGGTGCGCGGCAAGCCCCGCGAGGAAACCGCGCAGCATGCGGCTGTCCGGATCGTAGACCGCGTATTCGATCGGCGCGCTTGGCCGGGCCGGCACCCACGGCGGGTTGCAGACCACGAGCGGCGCACGGCCGGCCGGGAACAGATCCGCCTCGACGACTTCGACGCGATCCGCGTGGCCCAGCCGTTCGACGTTCTCGCGCGCACAGGCGAGGGCCCGTGCGTCCTGGTCGGTCGCGACGACACGCTCGACGCCGCGCGACGCCAGCACGGCCGCCAGCACGCCGGTGCCGGTGCCGATGTCGAACGCGAGCGATGTCGCCGGCAGCGGCGCGCGCGCGACGAGTTCGACGTATTCGCCGCGCACCGGCGAGAACACGCCGTAGTGCGGATGGATCGGCGCGCCGCCGAGCGCCGGGATCGGCACCCCTTTCTTGCGCCATTCGTGCGCACCGACGAGGCCGAGCAGTTCGCGCAGCGACACGACCGACGGCGCGCCGCCGGGCCCGTACGCCTCCTCGCATGCGGCACGCACGTCGGGCGCGCGGCGCAGCGGGATCGTGTAGTCGGCCTCGAGCGGGATCAGCAGCATGCCGAGCGTGCGGGCGCGCTGCGACTGCGCGAGGCGATGCAGGTTGAATGCGTCGACGCCGGCCGCGGCTTTCGCCTTCTTCGGCTTGCGCTCGACACGGCGCGCCATCGCCTGCACGAGCTGGCGCGCATTCTGGAAATCGCCCTGCCAGACGAGCGCGGTGCCCTCGCAGGCGAGACGGTAGGCCGCGTCGGCGGTGAGGCGGTCGTCGGCAGGCACCGCGCGCTTCGGCGGTTGCACGCCGGCTTCGGAGCGCCAGCGCACGGCATGTTCGGCGCCGTCGGCGTCGGTCCAGTGGAAAACAGGGAAATCGGTCACGCGAACTCGGTTACGGTTGGCTTCAACGGGCGGCGCGACTCTATTGCGGGCGCCGCGCGGCTCACACCTTACCGCGCTTTGCCCGCGCGGCAAAGCGCGGGGCCGGCCCGCGCCGCGCGCCGCGGAGACCGGCGGGGAGCGGAGGAGCGGTGGGGAGGGAAAGAGGGTATGGCAGGGGGGAGAGACGGGGTGTGGGTGAGG
>NZ_JAAGPC010000071.1:0-41899 GCF_017104595.1 Burkholderia sp. Tr-20390
CGGGTGTCAGGCGTGCGCTTCGGCCGCCGTTTCATGCGGCGCGCCGGGCGCCGCATGGCGGCTGGCCTTGCGCGGCAGCCCGAGGTGGTCGCGCAGCGTCGCACCGGGCAGGTCGCGGCTGTAGCGCCCGCGTGCCTCGAGCACCGGAATCACGAGTTCGACGAAATCCTCGACGCCCTGCGCCTGCACCGCGAAGCCGAGGATGAAACCGTCGCCGGCACCGGCGTCGTGCCAGCGGATCAACTCGTCGGCGACATGCTCGGCCGTGCCGATGAAGTTCGGGCGCGGCGTGGCGACCGCCAGCGCCGTCTCCCGCAGCGACAGGCCTTTCTGTTTCGCGTCGGCCTTGATCCGGTCGGTGGTCGAGCGGAAGCTGTTGCGGCCGAGCTCGCCGAGCTCCGGGAACGGCGCATCGAGCGCGTACTGCGTGAAATCGTGGTGATCGAAATAGCGGCCGAGATACGCGAGCGCCTCGTCGATCGTCAGCAGGTTGCGGATCGCCTGGTATTTGTCCTCGGCCTCGGCCGCGGTGCGGCCGACGATCGGCCCGATGCCGGGGAAGATCTTCACGTCGCTGCCTTGCCGGCCGTGCTCGATCGCGCTCTGCTTCACGCGCCGCGTGAACGCGGCCGTTTCGTCGAGCGACGGCGAATGCGTGAACACCGCATCCGCATACTTGCCCGCGAGGCCGATGCCGGTGTCCGACGAACCGGCCTGGAAGATCACCGGCTGCCCCTGCGGCGAGCGCTGGATGTTGAGCGGGCCCGCGACCTGGAAGAAGCGGCCGTGGTGGTCGAGCGTGTGGAGCTTGTCGCGGTCGAAGAAGCGGCCGGTCGCGCGGTCGCGCACGAAGGCGTCGTCGTCCCAGCTGTCCCACAGGCCCTGCACGACGTCGAGGTATTCGTCGGCGATCTCGTAGCGCAGTTCGTGATCGGGATGCGCCTTGCCGAAATTCTTCGCGGTGCCTTCGAGCGGCGTCGTCACGACGTTCCAGCCCGCGCGCCCGCCGCTGATCGCATCGAGCGACGCGAGCTGGCGCGCGACCGTGAACGGCTCGCTGTACGACGTCGAGATCGTGCCCGCGAGCCCGATCTTCTTCGTCGCGACCGCGAGCGCCGACAGCACGGTCAGCGGCTCGAAACGGTTCAGGAAGTGCGGGATCGACTTCTCGTTGATGTACAGGCCGTCGGCGACGAACGCGAACGCGATGCCGGCGGCTTCCGCCTTGCGCGCGATGCCGATCGCGAAATCGAGGTTGATGCTCGCGTCCGGCGGGTTGCTCGGGTGCCGCCATGCATTCATGTGGCTGCCTGCGCCTTGCAGCATCAGGCCGAAGGGAATCGATCGTCGGGTCGTCATGGGAGCGTCACGCGTTCTGGTCAGGGGAAAGGGAGCGGTCGGCCGCGAGGGCCGCCTGCAACGGCGTGGCCGACAGCGCGCCGCCGAGCCATTCGGCCGATGCGAGCCGCGCCGCGTAGTCGGTCACCGGCGAATCGATCACGAACGCATCGACGTCGAGCCGCCGGCTCAATGCATCGAGCGCGCGGTGGACGCGCTCGGGCGTATCGGCCAGCACCGTCGGGCGCAACTCGTCGATCCGGTAGTCGGACGCGCCGCTCTGCCGCGCGAATTCGGCGGCCGCCTGCGCGCTGGCGAGATTGAAGCTCTGGCCGCCCGCGAACTGCAGCTTGAAGATCTTCAGCGGCCCGATCAGCTGCTCGGCCGCGTCGCGCGTCGGCGCGGCCACCGCGTACAGCGCAACCAGCGGCCGGGTGCCGCCCGCGCTGCGGTACGCGTCGAGCGAGCGTTCGAGGTTCGCGTCGTCGCCGTTGAAGTGCCCCGCATAGCAGAAGCGCCAGCCGTTGCGCGCGGCGAGCGCGCCGCTGTCCGGCGAGCCGCCGAGCAGGATACGTTCGGGCGCCTGCGGCGGCACGGGCAGCGCGACGGCACCGGCGAGCGGGTGATCCTCGGCGACGCCCCAGCCGAGAAACGCGTCGAGCTCCGCGAGCTGGCCCGCGAAGTCCGGCTTGCGTGCCTTGTCGTGGAACCACTGCAGCGCGCGCGTGGTCAGCGGCAACCCGCCGGGCGCCTTGCCGATGCCGAGATCGACGCGGCCCGGCGCGAGCGCGGCCAGCACCTTGAAGGTTTCGGCGACCTTGAACGGGCTGTAGTGCTGCAGCATCACGCCGCCCGAGCCGACGCGAATGCGCGACGTGTGCGCGAGCAGGTGCGCGACGACGATCTCCGGCGCCGAGCTTGCAAAGGCCGGCGTGCCGTGATGTTCGGCGACCCAGAAGCGCTCGTAGCCGAGCTGTTCGGCGCGCTGCGCGAGCGTCGTGGTGAAGCGCAGCGCGTCGGCGGCGTTCGCGCCGTCGGCGATCGGACTCTTGTCCAGCAACGAAAGCGAATAAGACATGGTGGGCGGCGTTCCTGCGTGAGCGTGAAGGGACGGTGAGCGTGCGCGGCGTTCAGCTCTTCGGCAGCCCCGGCGGATTCGTGCGCGACTGGTCGATCGCTTCCGATGCGAGGTTCCAGCGGTCGAGCACCTGCTGGTAGCGGCCATTCTTGATCAGCCCGTTCAGCGCGACGGTCAGCGGATCGGCGAGCCCGCTGCCGCGGCGCGTCGCGATCGCGATGTCGGCCGTGCGCGGCCAGCCGCCGCTGATCGCGCCGACGAGGCGCGTCTTGCCTTGCTGCGCGCTCTGGTACGCGAGCACCGAGTTCACGCTGAACACCGCATCGGCGCGGCCCGACTGCACGGCGACGATGCGCATCGCCTGGTCGTCGTAGTACTGGATCTGCACGGGTTTCAGCCCGTGCGCGACGTTCTCGCGATCCCACGCGAGCAGGATCTTTTCCTGGTTGGTGCCGGCGTCGGTCACGACGCGCAGCCCCGCGACGTCCTTCGGCTCGCGGATCGCCTGGATCTTGCTGTCGTTGCGCACGTAGAAGCCGACCTGATCCTTGCGGTAGGTCGAGAAATCGAACTTCTGCTTGCGCTCCTCGGTGACGGTGACGTTCGAGATCACCGCATCGACTTTTCCGGATTCGAGGGCGAGCGGCCAGTCGGCCCACGCGAGCGCGACGATCTTCAGCTTGCGGCCGAGGCTGTCGGACACGAGCTGGCCGACGTCGGCGTCGAAGCCGATCACCGTGCGCGCGTCGGTCGCATACGAGCTGATCGGCGGCAGGCTCGGCGCAACGCCGATCGTCAGCGTGCCGGGTTCGGCGAACTTGAACGACGCGGGCACCGCGCGCTCGACGGCCGCATCGGCCACGCCGCGCGGGCGGCCGCGCTGCTCGGGGCTCAGGTCGAACGTGGCGGCGGCCGCGGCTGCGGCAAACGCGGTCAGGCCGATCAGCGCGGCGGCCAGCGTGCGCACGGCACGGGAAGAAAGCGGTACGGCTCGTTGCATGAAAGCGTCCTGGAGTGGCAAGCGGAAATCGGAGGGAAGCGGGGGGCCGTCGCGGTCAGCGCGACAGCACCGGTTCGGGCACGGGCGCCCACAGGTCGGCCAGCGTCGACGTGCGCGACGGATCGGCGAGATCCTTGCCGAACCGCAGGTGGAAATACGCTTCGGGGTCGATCGACGAATCGAACAGCCGCGTATAGCCGGTGCGGTCGTACAGCGCCCATGCTTCGGGCTGGCGAAAACCGGTGGTCAGGTAGATGCGGCGATAGCCTTGCTGCGCGGCGCGCAGTTCGAGCGCCTCGACGATGACGCGGGCGAGGCCCTGGCGGCGCAGGTCCGAGCGGGTCCAGATGCGTTTGAGCTCGGCGGTCTGCGCGTCGTAGCGCTTGAACGCGCCGCCGCCGATCGTCTCGCCGTCGCGCAGCAGCAGCACGAACGCGCCTTCGGGCGGCGCGAACACTTCGGCCGGGTAGCGTGCGAGTTCTTCGCGGGCGGACGCGTGGCTGTCGGGCCGATAGGCGTGGTAACGGGTCGAATACTCGTCGATCAGCGCGTCGATCAGCGGTTGCGCGCGGACGTCGAGCGGCGTCGTGTCGATGATGCGGTCGGTCGTGGCCATGGGCATCGCGAAGGGCGCGCGATGCGGACGTTCCTGGCGGGGTGCGGGCACGCGGCCCGTCCGGTCTGTTCCGTCATCGCGACGCGGTTGTCGTGATGGCGGCGGCCGGTGCGTGTCCTGCTGGGATGCGGGTGGCGGGCCGCCGCCGTTTTGAACACGTTAGCGGCGCGGCCGGCAAAGGCGAACGAAGCAATTTCGATAAGGATTTCGCGGGAAGCGTCAGAAGGCTTGCAGCGGGAGTGGGGTGGGGTGACGGGGGATCGCGCATGCGTCGAGGCGTGTGCCGGACGCATGCGCGATCCTGAAGCGCAAGCGCCTATGCCGCTCGTACTTCGGCGAGCAGATCGGGGTGACGATCCAGCAGCTTCAGCAATTTCACGAGGGCAAGCGGCGGATTCGTCTTGCCTGTTTCGTAACGGGAGAACGCGTTGACGCCGCCGCCGAAGAGCTCGGCCGCCTCGCGCTGATCCAGCTTCAGCTTCTTGCGCACCTTCGCGATGTACTTCGGGTCGACGAGGGTGGCGTTCACCTGCTTGTTGAATTCGGTGATTGCTTCGCCGAGACGGGTCGCCTCGTCGAGATCCAGCACCGATTCCCCGCAGGCCGGGCAGAAATCGCCGGTGATATCGCGAACGACGGTCGACCGGCCCTTGTAGGTATAGGGGATGTCTCGCGTGTCGCGGACCAGCTTGGCGGCACCGCAGGCAGGGCACTTCATGTTCAACGCTCCTTGAAAGACACGATCAGCACATCGTCGATCACCGTCAGTTTCAGGTACACGTCGCCGCGCACCGTGAAAGGTCGGTAGACGTCCTGCCAGATCGTGTGGTCGGCGTACGTCGTCATACTCTTGTGGAAGTCGAGATCGGTCAGCGACAGCACGACACCGAGCGCCTCCCGTTCCGTGAAACCCAATAGCCGGGCGCCGAGTACCGCGCTCGCCGTTAGCCGGACCTGGCCGGATTCGACGAGCGCTTTCACGCGCAGCAGCTTGCAATGAGGCGTTCTCTTTTCCATCTGCGATCATAACCAAGTAAGTTAATTTGTCAAGTTGGTTAATGACGAACGCATGCCGTCCGCCATGACTGGCAGACAGCAAGGAAAGGAGAGAGGTCCGGATTTAGGCCGTCTGGCCGATGCTCGGCGGCGCCGACAACTCCGCCAGCTGAAACAGGCAATCGCCGCGCTGCACCTGCGCGGGCACGCGCTTGCAGACCACTTCGCCGTCACCCTTGAAGCGGTGCAGCACCGGCTCGCGCAGCGGCGTATCGGGGAAATGCACCCACGCGGCCGGCTGCCCGGCCTTCACCTGGTCGCCGAGTTCGACGAGCGGCTCGTACAGCCCGCGCTCGTATGCGTAGACGAAGTGGCGCTCGCCGTCGACGCGCATGAAGCGCGTGACGGTGGGCGGCGCATCGGGCACGAGCGCGCCGCGCAGCAGGCCGATATGGCCGAGGTAGTGCAGCAGCCCGTGGCGGCCCATCCGGATCAGCGACGGATCGGCCATGCCCGCGCCGCCGAGTTCGGTCACGATCGAGATCGCGCCCTGCCGGCGCGCGGCCGACGCCGAATGCACGGGATTCGGCGCATGCAGCAGCGCATTGTGCAGCCCGAACGCGACCAGCAGCCCGTTGAGCTTCGCCGCTTCGTCGGCGTCGAGCGGATCGATCGCGAGCATGTTGCCGCCCTGGTACAGCAGCGAGCTGCCGCCCGAGTGCAGGTCGACCAGATACTCCGCGCGCGACAGCAGCGCATGCTCGATGTAGTGGGCGATCATCTGCGTCGGCGTGCCGGTCGGATCACCGGGGAAACTGCGGTTCAGGTTGCCTTCGTCGAGCGGCGACACGCGCAGGCCGGCATCCGCCGCCGGGAAATTCGCCATCGGCAGCAGGATCAGTTGCCCGCTGACCATCTCGGGCTCGATCTCGCGCATCAGTTGCGACACGATGATCTGGCCTTCGTACTCGTCGCCGTGATTGCCGGCCATCACGAGCGCGACGGGGCCGTCGCCGTTGCGGATCGACGCGATCGGGATCGGCAGCCAGCCGTACGCCGAGCGGTGGACGGAATGCGGCAGCCGCAGGTAGCCCGCGTGCTTGCCTTGTGCGTCGAGATCGATTTCGCAGTGGATGGGATTGCGGTGCGAGGAAGAGGCGGTCATGGCGGCATCGTTCGATGAACGGAATTCGCCATCTTATCGGGAAACGACCGCCGCGCGCCGGGCCCGACGCGCGCCGGGCCCGACGCGCGCAACGCCGAACGCCATCAACCGGCACGCGCATGGATCATGGGCACGGCGCGTTGCACAGCCGATACACGAGACCCCGTGCGATGTTGCAGCGATGAACGCATGCCGGCAGGTCGGCCGGCTGCATTCGGGCGGGATGTTTCGCGCCGGCCCCTTGCCGAGACAGGGCCGGCGCGCGCAGCCGCGTTACCGGCCCGATGTTTCAGCTTCGAGACGTCCTTCTTCCCACAGCGCCCAGAAACGGCTGCCGGCGCGATACGGATTCCCGCGGCGTGCGCCGTGATCGGCGATGCCCTGGCGAAATGCGCCGTACAGCGTCAGCGGCGGATTGTCGACGCATCGGGCCTCGCGGGCGGCCGGCATGCGGCTTTCGGACACGAGCCGGCGGATCAGCGATTCGCCGTCGATCACGTCCAGTGCGTCGATGGTTTCGCTGCGGCTGAGGACTTCGACGGTATTCATGTTGGGTCTCCCTGACGACCTGTTTCCCTGACAGGGAGCAATAAGAGTGCCAGGCTTGAAACGCCTTGCGCTGCGTCGATCGTGCCGGCTTCTGCAGCCAACGTGACGGGTGGCGGGCGGCGATGTTACGGAACACGTCACGTGACACGCGAACGCGCGACGACACGTGCGGCCACGCAAAGCGTTGCGGAATTGAATCGTCGGGAGGAGGCGGAGGCGGGGGAAAGCGGGCTTGTGCAGCCGGGTCAGCTCGCGGTCACGGGCGTGACCCGGCTGCTGCCGCTCGAATAGAAACGATAGATGCCCTTGCCTGCGGACTTCGCGTCGTACAGCGCGCTGTCGGCCTGCCGGATCAGTTCGTCGGGAGAGCCGTGCCCGTCGTCGAGCGCGATGCCGATGCTGATCCCGAGGCTCACGGTCTCGCCGATCGACAGCGTGTACGGCGCCGAGATCTGCCGGATGATGCGCGCGGCGAGGAGCGAGCACGTGTGCATCGTCGTATCGTCGATCGCGACCACGAACTCGTCGCCGCCGATGCGGGCCGCCAGCTCGCCGGACGACAGCGTCTTGCCGAGCCGCACGGCGACCTGCGTGAGCACGTCGTCGCCGGCCTGATGGCCGAACCGGTCGTTGATCGCCTTGAAGCCGTCGAGGTCGAGATACATGACGGCGAGCGCGGGGCCCGGCGCGCGCGGCCGGCGCGCGAGCATCCGCTTGAGTTCGGCATGCAGTTCATGACGGTTCGGCAAGCCCGTCAGCGCATCGTGCCGCGCGAGATGCCGGATGTGCTGCTCGGTCCGGCGCCGCGCGGTGACGTCCTCGACGATGATCACCGCGTTGCCGTCGGGCACGCGGTGGCGCGTCAGTTCGAGCTGGCGGCCGTCGGCGAGCACGACGTCGAGCGGCGCGGGTTCGTCGCAGGCCAGCCAGAGTTCGCACTGCGCGGCGAGAATGGCGCCGCCGGGATCGGTCGCGTCGTTCGCGCCGAGCGCCGCGACGACGGCGGGCAACGGCGTATCGAGCATGATTTCGCGCGGCGAGCCGAACAGTTGCGCGGTGCGCCGGTTCGCGACGATCACGCGGCGCTCGCCGTCGATCATGCACAGGCCGTGCGGCATGTAAGTGAGCGCGGCGTCGAAGCGCGCGACGAGTTCGGCGTTGCGCTGGCGCGCGGCGATCAGCGCGACGAGCACGCGATAGTGACGCTGGACGACCGTGCGCATCGCGGCGAGATAGATCGCGAGCGGCGGCAGCAGCAGCCACGCGCCCGACCGGTGGGCCAGCAGCGCACCGACGCCGATCGGCAGCACGCCGAGCGCGACCTGCATCATCGCGAGCCGCGGCAGCGCCGAATTGCGCGACGCGATTCCGCCGAACACGCCGCCCGCGACCATCACCGACAGCGTGCCGAGCTCGACGTCGACGGCCTGCACGCAGCCCATCACGCCGAGGCCGAGCACGAAGCACGCGACGAGCGACACGGGCGCATAGCGCAACGCCCAGTATTCGGCACGGTCGTCGCCGGCGTTGCGCTGAACGGTGTACGCGCGCGCGATCGAGAGCCGCGTGATGAGGAGGCCTACGTCGGCGATCAGCCACGCGAGGCACCACAGCTGCTGCAGCCGGATCAGCGCGACGGCCGCGACGAAGCCGCTCGCGAGCCCGGAGAGCGCCATCGGTCGGACGTCTTCGAACAGCGTAACGAGCATCGACGGGCGCAGCGCGGCCGTCACACGGTGGTTGCCGGAGGGGGGGGTGGCGAGAACGGAGTGCAGGAGAGATGCCCTGACTGCCATGGTTTTTAACCTCGACACGATGTCGCGTGATGTCGCGATGGCTGGCGGCGCCCGCACGGCACATGGCGGGCGCCCGGCCAGGCCGGATGCGCACGACATTACCATGAAACACGGGCGGCACCGCTAGCTGCGCAGGCCATTAGTCGTTAACCCCGCCCGCGAATGGCTTGCGCATTCGTGGGCGCCGGGGCAGCATCGTGGCGAACGGAACGCGGCTCGGCGACCGGCAGGAGACCGGTCGCCGTACACAGCGCGCGCACCTGCCGGGCTCGGTCGACACGATCGAAACCGCCGTAGCCCGGCACGCGACGCGGTCGGATCAACCCCCGCGACCGGCTGCCGCAGCCCGGCTGAATACCGTTATAAGAAATTCAATAAGTATTTCATGCGAGAAATACTATAGGCGATATATCTAAAACAATGCCAGAATGCGCGCCGCTCCGAACGTCGCGACACCCGATCGCCGTCCGAGCCGCATCAGGAGGTTCCCCCCCAATGAAAAACCACGGCCTGTCACGGCGGGGTTTTCTGAAAGCCAGCGTGCTGGCGGGTGTCGCGGTGTATGTCGCGCCCCTGGGCAGCCGCGCATTCGCGGCGCTCTTCGAAGAAAAACTCCTCACCCCCGTCAAATGGGATAGCGTCACCGGCATCCCCCAATTCCGCATCGACGGCATCGCGAAGGTCACCGGCTCGAAAGTGTTCGCCCGTGACGTGCGCGCCGCCGACATGCCGCACTGGCCGCAGCAGCAGTCGCATGCGCTGATCCTGCGCGTCACGCAGGCCGACCGCACCTACGAAGGCTTCGACCTGTCGCTGCTCGGCGACGACCTGAAGCCGGACCGCGTGGTCACGGCCGACGATCTCGCGCGCGACGGCGTCGCGTTCCCGACGTTCTACGGCGACGACATGCTGCTGCCGGCCGGCAAGACGCCCGCGTATCTCGGCCATGCGGTCGCGATCCTCATCTATCACGACTTCGCGCGCTTCCGCTTCGCGAAGAACGCGCTCAAGTTCCGCGACGACGTGATCCGCTACGGCGCGGTCACCGGCCCGCTCGAGCGCGATCCGTGGGGCACCTTCCGCTATGTGCGCGTGGGCGGCAAGACGGCCTATGACGACGACGTCTATTCGAGCCTGAAGGACGCGCCGATCTTCCCGAGCATGATGCGCAAGCACCTGCCGGTGTGGCCGGACGGCAAGGAGCACGGCAAGCTCGACGAGCAGGGCATGTTCCTCGCCGGGCAGATCGCCAGCGAGCTCGACCATCCGTCGGCCGACTGGCTCGTGTTCGACCGCGAGTACAACACGCAGTCGGTCGACACGTCCGCGCTCGAACCGGACAACGCGAACTGCTGGTACGACACCGCGACGCAGTCGCTGCACCTCGTCGTGCCGACCCAGTCGCCGCTCGAAGTGGCGGAGAACGCGGCCGCGATGGTCGCGAAGTGCCGCTTCCCGGTGAAGAAGCTGTTCGTGCATCCGTGCTACACGGTCGGCTACGGCTCCAAGGATCACTTCAACGTGCCGTTCTACGGCCTCGTCTGCGCGCTGTACGCGGACGGCCGCCCGGTGCGTTTCGCGAACGACCGCTACGAGCAGTTCCAGACGTCGCTGAAGCGGCACGCGTTCAAGATGCACTACCGGATCGCGGTGGACCGCAACACGGGCCTGCTGCAGTCGTTCAAGGGCGACTTCGAGGCGAACGGCGGCGGGCGCTCGAACTTCTCGCCGTCGGTGGCGATGGTGGGGGCGACGGCCGCGCAATCGATCTATTACTTCCCGAAGAGCGACCTGGCCGCGGTCGCGATCGCGTCGCGCGCGATCGATGCCGGCTCGGCACGTGGCTACGGCACGCTGCAGAGCATGGCGGCGACCGAGATGGCGGTCGACGAGATCGCCGCGCAGCTGAACATCGACCCGATCGATTTCCGCCTGCGCAACGCGCTGCGCTCGGGGATGAAGAACACGCAGGGGGCGATTCCCGCCGGCGCGCTGCGCGTCGACGAGGTGCTCGAGCGCTCGAAGCAGCATCCGCTGTGGACGCGCCGCGCCGCGCGCAAGGCCGAATACGAGGCCGCGCATCCGGGCAAGCGCTACGGCGTCGGCTTCGCGTGCGTGCAGAAGGATTTCGGCACGGGCGCGGAAGCGTCGTTCGCGAAGGTCGAATTCGACGAGAACGGCAAGGTGTCGCTGCAGCACACGGCGGCCGAGATCGGCACCGGGATGTCGACGTCGCAGGCCGTCGCGGTCGCGAAATGGCTGGGCCGTCCGGCAACGGACGTGCGCGTGGCCGTGACCGAATGGCCGGACCTGCCGGTCGAGACCAGCGGCGATCCGTACCTCATGTCGCAGGCCGACCAGGATCGCCTGAGCGCGAACCCGCGCTGGTCGCCGAGCTATGCGTCGCCGTCGAGCGCGACGAACTCCGCGTACTACTTCACGCACAGCACGCGCGAAGCCGCGCGCGCGGTGTTCCGCTACGGCCTGTGGCCGGCGGCGATGTCGATCTGGACGCGCGGCCTCGGCGGCGGCCAGGCCGCGCCGTACACGATCCGCATCGAGGACGCGCGCTGGGTCGACGGCAAGCTGACCGCCGACGGCCTCGAGCCGCTGTCGTTCGAGCAGCTCGCGAAGCAGGCCCATGCGCTCGGCCTGCCGACCGGCGCCGTCGTGCACGTGTTCAACCGCTGGCAGTGGACCGACGCCGAGTTCGAAGTGGGCGGCACGGTCGAGCGCCTGCCGATCGACGGGCTGTCGCTGCGTGTCGGCGCGCCGAAGACGGGCGACAACGGCCCGGTGCCCGGCACCGCCGCACCGGCCGGCGCGACCACGATGCGCGGCACGCTGGCGCCGACCGCGAACGGCTACCGCGTGCTGGACCGCAAGCGCGTGTTCATCCCGCCGACGAGCCGCAACAACGCGGCCGTCACGTACTACACGGCAGTCGGCACGCTGGTCGAGCTGGCCGTGCACGAAGCGACCGGCAAGGTCGAGCTGCTCACGCACCACTCGATCATGGAATGCGGCAACCAGATTTCGCCGCAGCTCGTGTCGGGCCAGTTGCAGGGTGGTCTCGCGATGGGGATCGGCCATGCGCTGCACGAATACCTGCCGCTCTATGAAGACGGCCCCGGCAACGGCACGTGGAACTTCAACCGTTACCAGCTGCCGCGCGCGTCCGACGTCGCCGTGTGGACGCAGACGGGCGACGTGCTGCCGCCGCTGTCCGAGACCGATCCGCCGAAGGGCGTCGCCGAAGTGGTGATGATTCCCGTCGTCGGCGCGATCGTGAACGGCATCGCGCACGCGATCGGCCATCGTTTCACCGACCTGCCGGTGACCCCGCAAAAGATTCAGGAGGTGCTCGCATGACGACCGCCCAAACCGCGGCTTCGGCCGCGAGCGCCAGCGCCGCTGCGACCGGCGCTTCCGCGCCGAGCGCGGCTTCGGCCGCACCGGCATCGGCGCCGGCCGCGGCTGTACCGGCATCGGCACCGGCTGCCGTCGAGCGTCCGCTCGTCCGGTTCCAGTCGAAACCGCTGTCGATCAATATCAACGGCAAGTCCGTCGGCCCGATGCAGGTGCCGGAAGGGCTGATGATGATCGAGTTCCTGCACGAATACGCGGGCCTCACCGGTTCGCGGCTCGGCTGCGGGCAGGGCATCTGCCACGCGTGCGTCGTGATCGTCGACAAGCCGGACGGCACGAGCGAGGAAATGCGCACCTGCATCACCGGCGCGCACTTCTTCCACGGCCGCTCGATCCGCACGATCGAAGGCCACGCGAAGCGCAACGAAGCGGGCGAAGTGGTCGAGCTGTCGCCGATCCAGCAGAAGTTCCTCGAGCACTTCAGCTTCCAGTGCGGCTACTGCACGCCGGGCTTCGTCAACGCGGCGACCGTGCTGGTCGAACGCCTGAAGCGCGAGCCGATCGCGAAGGCCGACGTCGAGCGCACGATCACCGAGGCGCTCGATGCGCACCTCTGCCGCTGCACGGGCTATGTCCGCTACTACGAAGCCGTCAAGGACGTGGTGCTGACGACGCCGGGACTCGTGAAGGACGCCGCATGAAACGCACATTCGCTCATCGTGTCGCGCGGGCTGCGGGCTTGCCCGCGCTCGCGGCCGCCTGCGCGCTGCTGCTCGCCGCCTGCGGCGGCCATGACGCGCCGGCCTCGAACGCGGCTTCCGGCGCGCCGGGTGCCGACCCGATCGCGCGCGGCCGCTACCTCGTCAAGGCTGCCGACTGCGCGGCGTGCCACACCGCGAAGGACGGCGCACCGTTCGCCGGCGGCGCGCCCCTCGAATCGCCGTTCGGCACGTTCTATGGCTCGAACATCACGCCCGACAAGGATCACGGGATCGGCAACTGGAGCGCGGACGATTTCTATGCCGCGCTGCATGACGGCAAGGCGCCGGGCAAGCGCCTGTATCCGTCGATGCCGTACACGTCGTACCGTCAGCTCACGCGCGCCGATTCCGACGCGATGTACGCGTACCTGAAGACCGTCAAGCCGGTCGCGCTGGAAAACCGCGAGCACGAGCTGAAGTTCCCGTACAACCTGCGTTTCGGGATGGTCTTCTGGGACATGGTGTTCCTGAAGGACAGCCTGCCCGATGCATCGACCGGCCAGTCCGCCGACTGGCAGCGCGGCCGCTATCTGGCGGGTGCGCTCGGCCACTGCGCGGAATGCCATACGCCGCGCGCGTTCACGGGCCAGCTCGACAGCGCGAAGCCGTTCGCCGGCGCCGCGCTCGGCCGCGTGGCCGCGCCCGACATCACGCCGGCCGGCCTCGCCGCGCGCGGCTGGACGGGCGCCGACCTGCAGACGTTCTTCGGCGTCGGCATCGCGCCGCAAGGCTCGGCGTTCGGCGAGATGTACCCGGTCGTGCACCTGAGCACCCAGACCATGACGAAGGACGACCTGCGCGCGCTGTCCGTGTACCTGCTCGGCGATACGCCGCCCGCGCCGCAACCGGTGAAGCCGGTGTCGGCCGACGCCGCGCAGCTCGCGGCCGGCCGCTCGGTGTATCTCGCGGTCTGCGCGGGCTGTCACGGCTTCAACGGTGAAGGCAAGCCGCACGTGGCGGTGCCGATGAAAGGCAATTCGACGGTGCGTCAGGGCGATCCGCGCAACCTGCTGGTCGCGATGCTCGACGGCATCGGCGAGCAGAAGTTTGCCGGGTTCGAGAACCTGCAGCCGATGCCCGGTTTCGCGCACACGCTGAGCGACGACGAACTCGCGCAGCTCGCGAACTACCTGCGTGCGACGTGGGGCGGCCAGCCCGCGAGCGTCACGCCGGCCGACGTGAAGGCCATGCGTTAAGTCGTGCCGCAGGGCGGGGCGTCGCGCGCGAGTCAGCCGGTTTCCGGCGCTCGCGCGCGACGCGTCGTCCGATTTTTTCGGCGGCGCTTCAGTAGCCGCTGCCGCCTCCGCCTCCGCTGCCTCCCGAGCCGCCACCGCCATACCGGCTCATGCCCGGTCCCTGCGCAGGGCCGCTCCCCGACGACATGCATCCCGCCGACAGCACGAGCACCAGCGCGGCGATCAGCGCCGCGGTCCACCTTGCCGATTTCATGTCCGCCTCCTTGCCGCGCGCGGGACGCTGGAAAGGCCGGTTCGCTTGAACCGCGCGTCTGCGTGCTGACGGAACATGAAACGTTTCGGGCGGGCGGTTTATTCCATGCATATTGCGTATCGTGGCCCGGGACGGGGGGGCAGACCGGATGCATCTTGCCGTGCCTTGGTACACTCCGGCGGCCGCCATTCCGATTCCGACTACAAAAACATGAGTGCTACCGCAGAACGTCCGCCGTCGCGTCTGTCCAATCCTGTCGTGTTCGGCTGCATGTCGTTTGCCGTCGGCGGCCCGCTGGTCGCATCGCTCGCTTGGCCGGCCGTGATGCTGATCGCGTGGTCGTTGATCGACGGTCCGTCGTGGGAGGTACTGAAAGTCAGCGCCGGCATGGTGCCGCTGATCTTCTTCGCGTCGTTCCTGTTCGGCTATTTCGTGCCGGCGGCCGTGGCGGGCGGCATCATGGGCGCCATCGGCACGCGGATCCGGCGGCGCTGGTTCGTGCTGCTGGGGATGATCGTCGGGGCAGGCGCGATGATCGGCTTCGTCGAACTCGTGGCCTACCTGCTGAAATCCGACAAGGTCGGCGACATCAACGCGATCGCCACGCTCGATGCGATCGTGACGTCGGCCGTGCTGTCGCACTGGCTGCATCGGCGGCTCGCACGCCGGCGTTGAACGCGGCGCGGCGCGTCATCGGACGCTGTGTCGTTGCTCGCGAGCATGCAGCGGGCGGCACCGCGCGGCCGCTTCTGCGGCCTGCCGTGCTGTTCCTGAAGCGGAAGCCGCCGCCGTCGCGGTGCCCCGCGATCAACGATAGATGAGATCGGCGCGGCGATTCTGCGCCCACGAATCCTCGTCGTGGCCGAGCGCGACCGGCTTTTCCTTGCCGAGGCTCACCGCCTCGAGTTGCGTGGCCGGCACGCCGAGCGTTTCGAGCCCGCTCATCACGGCCTGCGAACGGCGTTGGCCGAGCGCGAGGTTGTATTCGGACGTGCCGCGTTCGTCGGTGTTGCCCTGGATCAGCACGTGCCGCGCCGGATGGCTGCGCAGATAGTCGGCATGCGCCTGCAGCAGCGACTGGAATTCGGGCTTGACGGAGTACTGGTCGAAATCGAAGTAGATGCTGCGCTTCGCGAGCGGGCTGTTCGGATTATCGAGATCGTCGGCCGTCACCGTTGCGACGGCTTCGCTCGAGGGTGTCGGCGCCGTGCCGGCATTCTCGGGCGTCTTCGCCGCATGGTGGCAGCCGGCCAGCAGCACGAAGGTTGCCAGGACCGCAAATCGGTTCGTTTTGCTCATCGTTCGTCTCCAGCGGTTGACTGCGTTGAACGCGTGGGGCGTGCGTCCGGCACGCCCGTATCCGGCCGGCATGGCGCGAAAGGCCCGGCACGCACGACGTGAAGCATGTTCGTAAGCCGGTGGTGCGCCATATGAAAGAGTGTCGCGACCGGAACGCCAAATCTCGGCGTCGCTGCAAACAGATTAGGAAAAATGTCACAGCGTGACCAGTTTCTCCGCATTTTTTTGCGCCGATGCGACAGTCCGGGCGGCATTCTTGCTGCCGTGCGCGCGCTGTCACAGCGAAAAGGCCGCGCACGGGCGCGGCCTTCCCGGTTCGGGGCATGACGATCGGGCGGTGCTGGAACGCTTGCCTGATACGTCCGTCGGCGAAGCTGAGTTACGCTGCACCGCTCCGTCTTGCGTCGTCAGAACTTGTGCCGCAGCCCCAGTGCGACGACGACCTGGTTGCTGTTCGCCGACGGCGTCAGCGTCCACACGGTCGCGTTGAATGCGGGATGGCCGTTGCCGCCGCTCACGCTCTGGTAGACGCCTTCGAGATACGCATCGGTGCGCTTCGACAGCGCATAGTCGGCCTGCGCCACGACCTGATTCCATTTCGGGCGCGTCTGGCCGGTGCGCGTGTCGAAGCGGCCCATCGTGTACGTGTAGGCGGCCGCGAGGCTCAACGCCCGCGTGACGGCGTAGCGCCCGTCGATCGAGAAGTTGTCGAACACCAGCGATTCACCCTTCAGCGGCGCGATGCCGCCGCCCTGGAGCACGCCCGTCACGCCGTCGGTGGTCGAGTGCGACCATGCGGCGCCGACCGAATGCGGCCCGAATGCATAGCGGCCGGCCGCGGCCCAGATCTGCTGGTTGCCGCCGGTGATCGTCGCCGAGCCGTCGACCGTGCTGAGCGCGCCGTTCGGGTTCGGCGCATTGCGGTCGCGGCTGATCTTCAGGTAGCCGGCGCCGAGCTTCAGCGGCCCGTTCGCGTACGACACGCCCGCGCTCCATGCCGCGTTGTTGGAGAACTGTCCGGCCGTGTTCGAGAACCCGAACATCGCGCCGAACGTCAGCCCGCGGTACGTCGGGCTCGTGTACTTCACCGCGTGGTTGATGCGGAGGTTGCGGTTCGAATCGTCGTTGTCGTACGGATGCACCGCGAGGTTGCCGCCCCAGCCGGGGCCGGACGCACCGAGCGGCGTTACGAAATCGAGGATCAGGTCGTACTGGCGGCCGAACGTGAGCGTGCCGGCCGTTTTCGAGCTCAGGCCGATCCATGCCTGGCGGCCGAACAGGTCGACGCCTTTCTGCGACAGTGCGCCGGTGGTGCCCGAGAAGCCGTTCTCGAGCGTGAAGACCGCGGCCGTCCCGCCGCCCAGATCCTCGCGGCCGCGCAGCCCCCAGCGCGACGCGTTCAGTGCGCCGCTCGTCATCGCGACGGCACCGCTGCCCGGCGAGCCGGCGCCGTGCGTGCGCTGGTTGGTCGCGTAGGTGATCGACGTGTCGATCAGGCCGTACAGCGTCACGCTGCTCTGTGCGTGTACTCCGCCTGACGCGAGGGCGGTCAGGCAGGTGGCAATGGCGGTCCCCGCGAGTCGAGTGCTGGCGTGCTGGTTCATCTTGTAGGAATGCATAGGAGTTTTTATCGTTTTTCCGACCGAGTGGCCGGCGGATCGAGTGGCCATTATTGGAGATCGTGTGGCGGTCGATTAAGGCGTTGCACAGGAAAGGTCCTCTGCAAAATCGCGTGGAATCGCGGCGAGGTGGGGGCGCAGAGAGGGTCAAGCGGCGGCCGCGTATTGACGCGACCGCGGTGTGGGGGGCGTGCGCGCGAGGGGCCGGCGCACGAAGCCCGGCCCCGCGCCCGTCAATGCGGCATCACGAGGCGCGGATCGATATACGCGTCGATGTCCTGCGACTGCTTGTACACGCCGTTGCGCACGTTGAACGCATTCGCGTTGCGCGTCGAGCCGTAGATCGAGTCGAGCCCGTCGCCCTTGCGGAACGCGCGCTTCGCGGCGGCTTCGTCGAGCAGGTGCGTCCCCTTCAGCAGCGGGAGGTATTGCTCCGGCGCAAGCCCGACGCGTGCGGACATGATCCGGACCGCGTCGGCCTGCGTCTTCGGATCGTTGATGTAGGCGACGCAGCGGTACCAGACCTTGATCACCTTGGCCCAGTCGGCGCGGCGCGCGGCGAGGCTGGCCGGCGCGACGGTAATGGCGTCGTAGATCAGCCCCGGCGCGTCCGCCGACGTGAAGATCGCGCGTGCGCCCGGCGCGCGCTTCAACGCCTCGCCTGCATTCGGCTGCCAGGCGGCCACCGCGGCGATGTCCGTCGACGAGCCGAGCACCTGCGGCAGTTCGTTGGTTTTCGCGTTCACGAGCGTCACGTCGCCGTCCTTCAGCCCGTGCTTCTGCAGCGCGGTTTCGAGCAGCAGGTGATCGACGAGGCCGAGTTCGACGCCGACCTTCTTGCCCTTCAGCGCCTCGACGCTGCGCAGCGGCGGCTTGGCGACGATCATGTCGTTGCCGGCGGAATAGTCGGTGAGCAGGATCATCACGTTCTTCGCGCCGGCCGAGCCCGTGACGAGCGCGTCGCCGTTCGTCGCCGCGACCGCGTCGAGCTTGCCTGCCGAAAACGCGTCGAGCGATGCCGAGTAATCGAACCATTCGAAATCGACGTCGACACCGGCTTCCTTGAACCAGCCTTTGTCGAGTGCGACCTGGAACGCGACCCAGCCGGGCCAGTCGCTGTAGCCGATCTTGAGCGGCGCGGCCGCGTGCGCGGCGGGCGTCATGAGGAGCGTGGCGGCCGCGGCGGCGGCGCCCAATGCGTGACGGACGGAACGGCGGGACAGCAGGCGGCGGAGCACCAGGGCGGGGCGGGTCATCGTTTTCTCCAGGAGACCGGGATCGGGATCGTCGATACGGACCGTGCGCGTGCGCGGTCCGGCCGCGTGGCCGGTTCCTGCGGATGCGGAACGAATGAAGCGGCCACGGAGAGGCGCGACGGCCGTTGCCATCGCCAATCTCCCGGGCTTTTGTCCCGCCGTGTAGCGCGTGCGCGTCCGGTCTCGCGATCGGACGCACCCGCGCCGGGCTGCTCTCGGACCAGACGTTCGATGAACCGGAACCCTAGCACCCCTAAGATGCGACGCCGCCGCACCTCTCGGCGTCATGCCGAGCGAGAAGCGTGCCAACGGCACGCGGCGGGGCGGCTCAGGGGCGGCGCGACCTGCGCTGCAGTTCGATGAAGCGGGCGGAGAAGAGCGCGCTCAGCGCGCGCCGGAGCAGGTCGAGCTTGTTCATGAGGTGTCGCGTATCGAGTGAAGGTGCATGCACTCAGCAATGCCCATGCCATCGCCGGTCGTGTCGTGCAGGCCGGCGCGGCGCGCACTGCGCCGGTGCGGCCGCGCGTTCGCATGGTGCGCGGCACGCCCGCCGCGAGGGCGGCCATCCGCACCCGGTGCGGTGTCCGCCGACGCACGCATGCCGGAAAGCCGCGTGGCACGGCGATTCCTCGCACGCTGGCACGCAACTCGCTTAGTCGATGCCCGAGAGGTGCGAAGCAATTTGCATCATCTTCAGGATCGCTAGGGTTCCGGTCGTGCGGCGTTCGCGCCGCGCGATGGCTGGTCCGAGAGCAATCCGGTCTTGTCTTCTCCTCGCTTCGAGGAAACGGCGAGGCTCCACGGAGGGATAAAAGCCCGGGAGGTCGCGATGTCGTTCGGTCGCCCTCTCACGCCTTTTGTCCAACCGACCACGGAGCCGCCATGTCGCCGCGCCCCCAAGCCGTCCTTGCCCCGCCGCCACACGTCGTGTGGGAAACGCTCATTCCCGCCGGAACCCACTGGTCCGGCATCCTGCGCCGCGGTCTCGCGCTGCGTGTCGTCGATGTCGACGGCGGCGCGAACCTGTCTGCCGTGTTTCATCGCCAGGAAGACCCGCTCGAACGCTACAACATGGCCGACACGCTGAAGGCGCAGCACACCGCGCATCTCACGCGCGGCCATGCGCTGTACACCGACATGGGGCGCGTGATCGCGTCGATCACGGCCGACACGCTCGGCTGGCACGACCCGCTCGGCGGCGTCGGCGATGCGCGGCTGTTCGCGCACAAGTACGGCGCGACGTCGTACCAGGCGGATCGCAACGCGATGATCCGCAACGGCCGGGACAGCCTCGTGCTCGAACTCGCGAAATACGGGCTGTCGGCGCGCGACCTCGTCGCGAACGTCAATTTCTTCAGCAAGCTCGACACGCGCGACGACGGCGCGCTCGATTTCGTCGCCGGGCATTCGCCGGCCGGCAGCACGCTCGACCTGCGCTTCGAGATGAACACGCTGGCGGCGTTCTCGACCGCGCCGCATCCGCTCGACCCGCACCCGGACTACGCGCCGAAGGCCGTGAAGCTGATCGCGTACCGCGCGTATCCGGCGGACGGTGCCGCGCCGGAGGACGACCCGTGCCGCCGCGCGTGCGCCGAGAACGTGCGCGGCTTCGCCAACACCGATCGCCTGTTTGCGTAAGGAGAGCCGAGCCATGCCGATCATCGAAAGCCGTCTCGACCCACGCGATGCCATTCACGACACCACATTGAACGCGGGCGAACCGTGGCTGCACGACCTGAAGCGCGGGCAGGTCTTCCGGATCCTCGACCTGGAAGGCAACCAGGCCGTCGACACGTTGTTCTACCGGTCCGACGACCCCGAGGAGCGCTACAGCGCGCAGGACACCATCCGCGCCCAGCGCAACCTGTACCTGAGCGCGGGCAGCGTGCTGCTGTCGAGCCGGGGCAACCCGATGGTGACGATCGTCGCCGATACCTGCGGCCGTCACGACACGCTCGGCGGCGCGTGCGCGGCCGAGAGCAACACCGTGCGCTATGCGCTCGACAAGCGGCACATGCACAACTGCCGCGACAGCTTCCTCAACGCGATCACGCACTGCACGTGCGGCGCGGGCGCGCGGCTCACCAAGCGCGACCTGGTCGGCAACGTCAACTTCTTCATGAACGTGCCCGTCACGCCGCTCGGCGGGCTGACCTTCGAGGACGGCATTTCCGCACCGGGCAAGTATGTGGAGATGCGCGCGGAGATGGACGTCACGGTGCTGATCTCGAACTGCCCGCAGCTCAACAATCCGTGCAACGGGTACAACCCGACGCCGGTGCGCCTCACGATCTGGGAGGCGGAATGAACGACCCCCACGCTCACTTGCTTTGCATGGGGCCGGAGTACGCGCTGAAGCGCTACTCCGGGCCGACACGTTCGCTGCCCCCCAAGGGGGCGGTTGCCTCCCTTGGGGCGGCCCGGCGGGAGGCAACATGAGATTCACGAAAGTCCTCGTCGCGAACCGCGGCGAAATCGCGTGCCGCGTGATCCGCACGCTGAAGCGGCTCGGAATCGCGTCGGTCGCGATCTACTCCGACGCCGATCGCGATGCGCGCCATGTGGCGCTCGCCGACGAAGCCGTGCGGGTCGGCCCCGCGCCGGCGGCGGACAGCTACCTGAACGTCGCGGCGATTCTCGCCGCCGCACGCGAGACGGGCGCGCAAGCCGTGCATCCCGGCTACGGCTTCCTGTCCGAGCACGCCGGTTTCGCCGACGCATGCGAAGCCGCGGGCCTGCGCTTCATCGGGCCGCGCGGCGACCAGATGCGCGCGTTCGGGCTCAAGCACACCGCGCGCGAACTCGCCGCCACACAGGGCGTCGGGCTGCTGCCGGGCACGGGCCTGCTCGACGATGCCCGGACGGCGCTCGCGGAAGCCGACACGATCGGCTATCCGGTGATGCTGAAAAGCACCGCGGGCGGCGGCGGGATCGGCATGTCCCTGTGCCGCGATGCCGCGCAGCTCGAAGCAGCGTTCGATTCCGTCGTGCGGCTCGGCGCCGCGAACTTCGCGCATGCGGGCGTGTATCTCGAGAAATTCGTCGAGCACGCGCGGCACATCGAAGTGCAGATCTTCGGCGACGGCCGCGGCGAGGCAGTCGCGCTCGGCGAACGCGATTGCTCGGTGCAGCGCCGCAACCAGAAAGTGATCGAGGAAACGCCTGCACCGGGCCTGACCGATGAAGAGCGTGCCGCGTTGCACGCGAGCGCGGTGCGGCTTGCCCGTGCGGTCGGCTATGCGTCGGCCGGCACGGTCGAATTCGTGTTCGACGCGACGACGCGCCAGTTCTATTTCCTCGAGGTGAACACGCGGCTGCAGGTCGAGCATTGCGTGACCGAGGCAGTGACGGGCATCGATCTCGTGGAATGGATGATCCTGCAGGCGGAGGGCGACCTGCCGCCGCTCGACACGCTCGCCGTTGCGCCGCGCGGCGCGAGCATCCAGGTGCGGCTCTATGCGGAGGATCCGCACAAGCAGTTCCTGCCGAGCGCCGGGCTGCTGACGCACGTCGCGTTTCCGGACGACGTGCGCGTCGACGGATGGATCGAGGCGGGCACCGAGATCAGCGCGTATTACGATCCGCTGCTCGCGAAGCTGATCGTGCATGGCGAGACGCGCCGCGATGCGCTGGCCGCGCTGCAGCGCGCACTGGCGCGCACGGAACTGTACGGCATCGAAACCAACCTCGACTATCTGCGCGCGATTGCCGGTTCGGACACGTTCGCGCGCGGCGCGTCGACGACCGCCTTCCTGTCGCGCTTCGCGTTCGCGCCGCACACGATCGACGTGCTCGACGGCGGCGTGCAGACCACCGTGCAGCAGGCGCCGGGGCGCGTCGGCTACTGGAACGTCGGCGTGCCGCCGTCCGGGCCGATGGACGATCGCGCGTTCGCGCTCGCGAACACGCTGCTCGGCAACGCGCGCGACGCGGCGGGGCTGGAATTCACGATGGTCGGCGCGACGCTGCGCTTCAACGCCGAGACGCTCTTCGTGCTCGGCGGCGCACCGCTCGCGGCATCGCTCGATGGCGCGCCTGCGCCGTTCTGGCAGGTGCTGCGCGCGCGGCCAGGCGCGGTGCTGAAGCTGGGCGGCGTGACGGGCGCCGGCGTGCGCGCGTGCCTGGCCGTGAAAGGCGGGCTGCAGGTGCCCGACTATCTCGGCAGCAAGGCGACTTTCACGCTCGGCCAGTTCGGTGGCCATGCGGGGCGGGCGCTGCGCAAGGGCGACGTGCTGCATCTGGACGAGGCAGCCGGGCGCGGCGACGCGGGCGCCACGCTGGCCGCGGCGGACATCCCCGCGCTGACGCACGCATGGACGCTCGGCGTGCTCGACGGCCCGCACGGTGCGCCGGATTTCTTCACGCCGGACGACATCGCGATGCTGTACGGCACGCAGTGGACGGTCCATTACAACTCGAGCCGCACCGGCATCCGGCTGATCGGCCCGAAGCCGCAGTGGGCGCGCGCGGACGGCGGCGAGGCCGGCCTGCATCCGTCGAACATCCACGACAACGCGTACGCGATCGGCGCGGTCGATTTCACCGGCGACATGCCGGTGATCCTGGGCCCGGACGGCCCGAGCCTCGGCGGCTTCGTGTGTCCGGTGACGGTCGTGCACGACGAATTGTGGAAGCTCGGGCAACTGCGGCCGGGTGATACGGTGCAGTTCGTGCGCGCCCGGGTGTCGACCAAGCTTTCCGCCGACACGGTGGTTGCGCGCCCGGCACCCACCGGCGTGCCGGACGACTGCGTGCTGCATCGCGACCCGTCGGCCGGCGGCGGCCTCGGCGTCGTCTACCGGCGCTCGGGCGACCGCAACGTGCTGGTGGAATACGGGCCGCTCGTGCTCGACCTGAACCTGCGTTTTCGCGTGCATGCGCTGATGTGCTGGCTCGACGCGCACCGGATGCCCGGCATGCTCGACCTGACGCCGGGCATCCGTTCGCTGCAGGTGCAGTTCGACGCGCGGACCTTGCCGCTCGACACGCTGCTCGCGCATCTGCAGGCGGCCGAGCGCGAACTGCCGGAAGTCGCCGACATGCGCGTGCCGAACCGCATCGTGCATCTGCCGCTGTCGTGGGACGACCCGTCGACGCGGGTCGCGATCGAGCGCTACATGCAGTCGGTGCGGCCCGACGCGCCGTGGTGCCCGAGCAATATCGAGTTCATCAGGCGGATCAACGGCCTGGCCAGCATCGACGACGTGAAGCGCATCGTGTTCGACGCGCGTTATCTCGTGATGGGGCTCGGCGACGTGTACCTCGGTGCGCCGGTCGCGACGCCGCTCGATCCGCGTCACCGGCTCGTCACCACGAAATACAACCCCGCGCGCACCTGGACGCCGGAGAACGCGGTCGGCATCGGCGGCGCGTATCTGTGCGTGTACGGGATGGAAGGGCCGGGCGGGTACCAGTTCGTCGGCCGCACCGTCCAGATGTGGAACCGCCACCGCACCACGCGCGAGTTCGAAGCCGGCAAGCCGTGGCTGCTGCGCTTCTTCGACGAGATTCGCTTCTACGAAGTCAGCGAGGCGGAGCTGGCGGAACTGCGCGCGGATTTCGTCGCGGGCCGCGCCGGGCTGAAGATCGAGGAATCGGTGTTCGATCTCGGCGCATACAACCGTTTCCTGCGCGACGAGGCGGATTCGATCGCCGCGTTCAAGACGGCACAGCAAACGGCGTTCGAAGCGGAGCGTGATCGGTGGCGGGTGGCCGGCCATGCCGAATACGTCGGCGACGCGGCGCAGGGCGAGGCGGATGCCGCGCGGGAAGCGAGTGCGCTCGCCGATACGCAGCGCGCGATTGCCGCGGACGTATCGGGCAGCGTGTGGAAGGTGCTGGTCGAAGCCGGTGAGCGTGTGACCGAAGGGCAGGTCGTTGCGATCGTCGAGTCGATGAAGATGGAGGTCGCGGTGACGGCGACGGAAGACGGCACGATCGAGACGATCGATTGCGCGCCGGGCGCGGCGGTGGTGGCCGGCCAGCGGCTGATGGTGATGAAGGCGGGCGCCGCCGAGGAGGTCGCATGAGCATGACGGAACGTTCGATTTTGCCCGGCGCCAGCTCGATCGCCGCGCTGCGTGCGCGCTATGCGGCGGGCGACCTGACGCCGCACGCGCTCGTCGAAGCGATCGTCGCGCATTTCGCCGCGGGCGATCCGCATCATGCGTGGATCCGGCCGCTGACGCATGCCGAGATGACGGCTTACGCCGACGCGCTGGCCGGGCGCGAGCTCGCGTCATTGCCGCTGTACGGCGTGCCGTTCGCGATCAAGGACAACATCGACCTCGCCGGCATCCCGACGACGGCAGCCTGCCCGGCTTACGCGTACACGCCGGTGCGCAGCGCACCCGTCGTCGAGCGGCTGATCGCGGCCGGCGCGATCCCGATCGGCAAGACCAACCTGGACCAGTTCGCGACCGGGTTGTCGGGCCAGCGCTCGCCGTATGGCGCGTGCCGCAATGCGCTCGATCCGCGCTATGCATCGGGCGGGTCGAGCTCCGGGTCGGCGGTGGCCGTGGCGCTCGGCGTCGCGTCGTTCTCGCTGGGTACCGACACGGCCGGCTCCGGGCGCGTGCCGGCCGCGTTCCACGGGCTCGTCGGGCTCAAGCCGACCAAGGGCGTATTGAGCACGCTCGGCGTCGTGCCGGCCTGCCGGTCGCTCGATTGCGTGTCGGTGTTCGCGCAGTCGGCGGCCGACGCGCGCACGGTGTTCGCCGCCGCGCACGGCGTGACCGACGGCGATCCGTACGGACGCGCATGGCAACCGCTGCTGGGCACGGACGGGCTCCGCGCGCAACCGGCGCGACCGTTCGGGCAATTGCGCTTCGGCACGCCGCGCGCCGACCAGCTGCAATTCTTCGGTGATGAATCGTATGGCGCGGCATGGCGTGCCGCGCTCGAACGCCTGCGCGCGACCGGGGCGACGATCGTCGAGATTGATTTCAGTGCGTTCCTGGCTGCCGCGCGGCTGCTGTACGAAGGCCCGTGGGTCGCCGAACGGCTCGCCGCGATCGGCGCCTTCGCCGCGCGGGAACCGGACGCGCTGCATCCGGTGATCCGCGCAATCGTCGGCGGCGCGGCGCGCTTCAGCGCGGCCGATGCGTTCGCCGCGTTCGACACGCTCGCGACGCTGCGCGTCGAGGCCGGCCGCGCCTGGGACGGACTGGACGCGATCGTCATGCCGACTTCGGCGACGACCGCGACCATCGGCGAACTCGAAGCCGACCCGATCGGCGTCAATTCGCGTTTTGGGTACTACACGAACTTCGTCAACCTGCTCGACCTGTCGGCGATCGCGGTGCCCGCCGGCCTTTGCGAAACCGGGCGGCATGCCGGGCTGCCGTTCGGCATCACGTTCGTCGGGCGCGCGCACGACGACGCGCGGCTGCTCGATCTTGCGCAGGCGTGGGGTGACGCGGAGGACCGTGGCTGCAACGAGGGCGGCGGCCTGCGGACGGACGTCGCAGACGACGCGTTCGCGACGCCGGCACCGGTGCCCGGCGCGTCATCCGGCGTCGTGCGCGTGGCGGTCGTCGGCGCGCATCTGAGCGGTGAACCGTTGAACTGGCAGCTCACCCAGCGGGGCGGACGTTTCGTCACCGCGACGACGACAGCGCCCGCCTATCGTCTCTACGCGCTGTCCGCGGCGGCATCCGGCGGCGTCGCCAAGCCGGGCCTCGTGCGTGTGCCGGACGGCGGCGCGTCGATCGCGGTCGAGCTCTGGGAGATGCCGGTCGACGCTTACGGCAGCTTCGTCGCCGGCATTGCCGGCCCGCTCGGCATCGGCACGCTCACGCTCGCGGACGGCGCTCGGGTGCAGGGTTTCCTGTGCGAAAGCGCGGCGCTGGCCGGCGCGCAGGACATTACGCACTTCGGCGGCTGGCGTGCCTACCGCGCGAGCGCCGCGAACGGCGCAGGCGCATTGCAATGAACGTCCGGTCGCGCGGCGCCCCGGCATGCGCGCGACCGGCACCTGAAACGATACGGAGATTGACATGCCAATGACCCGCAACACGACCGGATGGCTTGCCGTGCGCCGCGAGCTGACGACCCGCGGAAAATGGACGCTCGGCGTGGCGTCCTTCCTGCTGCCGTTCGCCGTCTGGTGCCTGATCAGTTATGTGCCGTTCATCTGGCATCCGCAAATGCGCGTCACGAATCCGGGCAGCGTCGACTACTTCCAGACCGGCATGCAGATCGATCGCGACGTGTTTGACGACGAACTCGCCCATGCGCGAGCGACCCACGCGGCCGTGCCCGAAGGCGTGCGCGCGAACCCGGTGTACCTGCCCGCGCCGCACCAGGTGCTGCGCGCGTTCTACACGGCATTCACGACCCCGCCGGCATCCCGCGACGGCGTGTGGCTGCACGAGAGCCTGTGGCACAGCATCCGGATCATCTTCTGGGGCTTCGTGATCTCGTCCGCGATCGGCGTGCCGCTCGGCATCGTCTGCGGCACCTTCAGCGTGCTCGCGCGGCTGCAGGAACCGTTCCTGGAGTTCTTCCGCTACCTGCCCGCACCGGCGTTCGGCGCGCTGATGGTCGCGATCCTCGGCATCTACGATGCGCCGAAGGTCGCGATCATCGTGATCGGGACGCTGTTCCAGCAGGTGCTGATCATCGCGAACACGACGCGCAAGCTCGAATACGGGCTGTTCGAGGCCGCGATGACACTCGGCACGAAGAAGCTGAAGCTGCTCACGCACGTCGTGATCCCCGGCGTGCTGCCGGACCTGTATCGCGACCAGCGCATCCTGCTCGGCTGGGCGTGGACCTACCTGATCGTCGCCGAACTCGTCGGCACGAGCTCGGGCATCACCTGGTACATCAGCCAGCAGGCGCGCTACCAGCATTTCGACAACGTGTATGCGGCGATCCTGATGATCGGAATCATCGGCCTCGGCACCGACATCGTGCTCGGCCTGCTCGGCCGCCGGCTGTTTCCGTGGGATCGCACGCTGAACGCGTGACGCCCGTTGACGCCCACCCATCGACCGATTTCCGCGGAGACCATCATGCAGAACCCGCAAGCCGTTCCCGATTACCTGATGCAGTCCGACGCGGTGCGCGAGCGCTTCGCGCGCCTGAAAACCCGCGACGTGATACTCGACGTGCGTCATGTCGGCAAGCGTTTCGCGACGCCGCAGGGCGAGTGCACCGCACTCGACGACATCAGTTTCCGTACCTACCGGCGCGAATTCGTGTGCGTGATCGGCCCGTCCGGTTGCGGCAAGTCGACGCTGATCCGCATCCTGGCAGGGCTCGACGCACAGACGAGCGGCGAGGTGCTGCTCGACGGCAAGCCCGTGCAGGGGCCGGGCGCCGATCGCGGAATGGTGTTCCAGGGCTATACGCTGTTTCCGTGGCTCACCGTGAAGAAGAACGTGATGTTCGGACTCCGGATGAACGGCAGCAGCAGCGGCCAGGCCGAGCGCGAAGCGCTGCAGTGGCTCGATCTGGTCGGGCTGACGCGTTTCGCGGATGTCTATCCGCACCAGTTGTCGGGCGGGATGAAGCAGCGCGTGGCGATTGCCCGCGCGCTTGCGAACCGGCCGCGCATCCTGCTGATGGACGAGCCGTTCGGCGCGCTCGACGCGCAGACGCGGGCGAAGATGCAGACGCACCTGCTCGACATCTGGCGCAACATCGACGTGACGATCCTGTTCATCACGCATGATCTCGACGAGGCGATCTTTCTGGCGGACCGGATTCTCGTGCTGAAGGCGAACCCGGGGGCGGTGCAGGAACTGATCGAGGTGCCCGTACCACGGCCGCGCGACTATGCGCAGGTCAATTCGCCCGAGTTCATCGCGACGAAGGCGCGGCTCGAGGCGCTGATCCATCCGAAGGAGGCGGTGGCCATCGACGACGGCGTGAGGCCGCACATGATCCGCATGACGGATGTGTCGGACAACGTCGAGTAAGTGGTTGGTGATGAAAACGGGCGGACGGTCGCTACGTGTCTAGGCGCGGGCGATCGCCAGCGCCGTCGCGACATCGCCGCGGCGATATGCGGCCCGAATGGCCGGCGCGCGGTGCGCCATTCAGGTTTTCGGCTGATCGCCGGACAGCAGCGCCGTATAGCGCCGCTGCATTTCATCGGGTTCGACCGCTTCGATCGTATGCCCGATCAGCCAATCGTAGCCGAACGGGTCGCGAATCTTGCCGGAACGCTCGCCGTAGAACTGGTCCTGGATCGCGCGTGTCAGCTGCGCGCCGGCCGCGAGCGCGGCGGCGATCGTCGCGTCGGCGTCGTCGACATGCAGGTGAAGCGACATCGGCGCGTTGCCGTCCGGGTCGAGCGCGAAGATATCGTATTCGGGGAACTCGTCCGAGATCATCAGCGTGCATGGCCCGAGCTGCAATTCCGCGTGGCCGATGCGTCCCGACGGCTCGACGAGACGGAATTTCTCCTGCGCGCCGAACGCTTTCGCATAGAACGCGATGGCGTCGTCCGCATGCCTGGCGCGCAAATAGGGAAAGACTTCGTGAATCGCCATGGTGCCCTCCGGTTTGGGGGTGTGGGTGTCGCTCGATCCTGTCAGGCCTCGCGGGGCGGGTCTTGACTCCGCCGGGGCGGCCGAGGATTTTTCCGTGTCGTGAACGGCTAACACGCTGATTCTACAGACGAAAATCGTGAGTGGGGCAAGGGCGGCGATGCGGCGGCGGACGTCTGGCAGGCGGACGGTCCCCGCCCTCTACCGGTCGGTCGTCATCGCGATTCCGCGGCAGGCCGAAAGCGATCCCGATACGCCCCCGGGCTCAGTCCGACCTTCTCCTTGAACAGTCGGCAGAACGAGCTCGTATCGCTATACCCCACCTGGGCCGTGATCCGCTCGAGGCTGAGATCGCCGGCCTCCAGCAAAGCGCGCGCGGCTTCGATGCGCAGGCTCTGCAAATACCGCAATGGAGACTGATTCAGCGTGGCCTTGAAGCGGCGGATGATCGTGCGCTCGCTCACGCCGAGGTCCTGCGCCATCGCCGACATCTTCACGTCCTTCGTCATGTGCTTCTGCAGCCAATGCTGCGCGCGGTGAACCAGCGAATCGCCATGCGTCTTCTCCGTCAGCAACGGGAGATACGGCAATTGCTTCGTCTGGCTGACGTCGATCAGCATCGTCTTGGCGCACTGCGCGGCAATCACCGCCCCGGAGAAACGCTCGATGACATGGATGGTCTGCAGCAGGTAGGACGCTGACGCGCCCGCACAGATCAGCCGGTCCGCTTCGGTGACGACGGGTTCCAGTTGAAGGTCGACCCGGGGAAACCGGCTGCGAAACGCGTCTGCCAGCCACCACGTGGTCGTCGCGGGCCGTCCGTCGAGAAGGCCGGTGTTGGCCAGCACGAACGTGCCGGTGCAGTTTGCCGCCAGGTACGCGCCGGCGTGCCATTGCGAAACCAGCCACTCGCATGCGGCGGACTGTCGTGCCAGCAACTGGTCGAACGCCTTGCCGCTCGCATAGTGCGCACTGGGAATGAAAACCAGGTCGAATTGCTCGTGCGGCCGGATCGGCACCGTGTTCAGCTGCAGCCCGTTGCTTGCCATGACGGGCGCCCCGGTCGGAGAGACGAACCGCCATTCGAACTGCGCATTGCCGTCGCCTCGCTGTCGCCGCACATGCGCGTTCGCAATCTGCAGGATGTCGGCGAACCCGCTCAGGCTGGAGGCGTAGCAATCGTCATACGCAAGGATGGCGGCGCGGGGCATGATGTGTCGGATATCGCATGCAATGTGTCAGTTTAGCCAATGTACGGCAATTCGAACTACGACGAAACTGTCGATGTCCATCTGGCGCCGGCGTCGGGCGGTGGCCCGATCGTCGACGCGGCCGGCCGTGCAGAAGGGGCGCTATCGCAGGCTGTGCGGGCCGCGCGAAGGCGAATCAGGCCGGCGCCGGGAAATCTCCGGCGCCTCCGTTGCCTGGCCGCGTGGATTTCCGTCGGCTTCGCACCGGCGATTCGGCCGTGCGGTGACGCGCGTCGCGGTCGCCGCGCGTTCCCGGCACGCGAAGGCGCCTTCGTCTCAACCTGAACCGAAAACATCATGAAAACCAGGATCACCGAACTCTTCGGCATCGACTATCCGATCATCCAGGGCGGCATGCATCACGTCGGGTACGCGGAGCTGGCGGCGGCCGTCTCCAACGCCGGCGGCCTCGGCATCATTACCGGCCTGACCCAGCGGTCGCCGGCGGATCTGGCTGCGGAAATCCGGCGCTGCCGCGAGATGACCGACAAGCCGTTCGGCGTGAACCTCACCTTCCTGCCGACCGTCACGTCCCCCGACTATCCCGGCTATATCCGGGCGATCGTCGAAGGCGGCGTCAAGATCGTCGAAACGGCCGGCAACAACCCGCAGCCCTACCTGCCCGCGCTCAAGGACGCGCATGTCAAGGTGATCCACAAGTGCACGTCGGTTCGCCATGCGCTCAAGGCCGAGGCCATTGGCTGCGATGCGGTGAGCGTCGATGGATTCGAATGCGGTGGCCATCCGGGCGAGGACGACATTCCGAACTTCATCCTGCTGCCGCGCGCCGCCGACGAGCTCAGGATTCCGTTCGTGGCCTCCGGCGGCATGGCGGATGGGCGCTCGCTGGTGGCGGCACTTTCTCTGGGCGCGGACGGCATCAACATGGGGACGCGCTTCATCGCGACCCGCGAGGCGCCGGTGCACGAGAACGTGAAGCAGGCGCTGGTCGCGGCGACCGAACTGGACACGCGCCTGGTCATGCGTCCGTTGCGCAATACCGAACGCGTGCTGCGCAATGCCGCGGTCGATCGCATCCTCGAAAAGGAGCGCACGCTCGGCGCCGATCTCCGGTTCGACGATATCGTCGAAGAGGTCGCCGGCGTGTATCCGCGCATCATGAAGGAGGGCGCGCTCGACGCGGGCGCCTGGTCGTGCGGCCTGGTCGTCGGCTTGATCCGCGACATCCCGACTGTGAAGGAACTCGTCGATCGCATCGTGAGCGAGGCGACGGAGATCATCCGCGGTCGGCTGGCAGGTGTTTTGGTTTGAGCTGCAAGCTCAGCCGGCGTTTGCATGAATTTGCAGCCGTGGTCGACCTTCTACCCGGCGTTCTGCCTTGCTCCGATCATGAGCACTCGATCGCCACGGCGTTTGTCGACCGGCTGAGCCTGATCTCGCCGAGATAGGCGCTGTCGCCCAACTCGCACTCGCGCCAAGCGTTGCCGAGGGCATGTCGAATTTGGACTTTATAGGCGCCGCTGCCCTTGGTCAGGCCATCGAACCGGAAATCGCCGAAGCCGTCCGAGACCGTTTCGGCGACCTGCAGATGACCGACGTACAAGGTGACGACCGCATCCGTGACACACTCGACCACGCCTCCTGCCTCGACACTGACACTTCCGCCGACGAAGCAGGTTTCCCAGCGCTCGAGGCCGCTGTACCACACACGGGGTTTCGTGCCCAGGTTGGGTCGCAATACCTTGAGTCCCTCGCGTCGGGCCTTCTCGGCCATCGCCGTGTCATCGAGCTTGACCGTCTCGAAGACTTCGGTAGGGCACGACTGCTGACAACGCGGGCGGGACCAACCCTGGTCAAGCAAATGCGCATCGAAGATCCAGATCTGGGGCAGTTGCAGCGCGTCGTTCCAGACGATTGCCTTGTAAGGGCAGGCCTTGACGATGTCCTTGCGGCCTCGTGCCTTGTCCGGATCGATGATGACGATGCCGTCGGCACGCTTGCGTATGGCGCCGCCGCCGACACGCATGCATGGCGCGTCGTCACAGTGGTTGCACATGACCGGTAAATAAGTGGTCTCGACCATATGCGAGGCACCCTGCACGCGACGCAGGATGCGGATGGGGCTCTCGGCGTCGGCCGCTGCGGGTGCAGCGTAACCGGGGAAGTCATTGCCGACGTGCTCGTCGCGCGCGGCGATCACGCAGTTCTGGCAGTTCTCGCAACGGCCGACCTTGATAATCAGGTTCCACTTGCTCATTTGACATTCCTCACGCTGCGCGACCGAGCATGAACGCCTCGGCACCGCGCCATTTCTCGACCTGCACCAGGCAGGAATTCGGGCTCATGCTGCTGGTGCCGGCCGTCTGCGGCCGGTCAGGGGTGAGCATGTTCATGCAACCGCCGATCTCGACTTGCTCGCCGTCGATTTCGATCAGCTGAAATTCCGCACTCGCCTCGTAGGATTTCACGACGCCGGCGTGCACCAGCGGCGAGACATCGGCAGCACAGATCACGGCGCCGCGGTCGTTGTGCACCTTGACGAGATCGCGATGAGCGATGCGTCGCGTGGCGGCGTCAGCCGGATTGAGCCTCAGCAGCCAGAACCGATGCCCTCCGATCAGCGCGCGATGATCGTCGACGCTGTTCACCGCGGAATTCTTGCCGTCACAATGGGTATGAAAGCTGTAGCGGCTGTGGGTGGCGATCAATTGCAGCGGATAGTGACGAGCCAGGTCCGAGCGCAGGCCCTCCCAGGAGGGGATATACCGGTTGAGCGCTGGCCGCTCGGGATTGTCCGCCGTGTGCCGCTTCAACAACTCGGGCACGAACTCCAGCTTGCCGCTCGGCGTCTGCAGGCCCTTGCCGAACGTTTCCGAGAACTGTGACGGCAGCGGGTGGGGTTCCGGCAGGTCTTTCCGCCTGCCTTCCGCATACCAGCGCATGTCCACGGGATGACGCAGCTCGGGCTTTTCGGGCGGCACGACGAAGTAGCCCTTGCGGCAGAAGTCGCGCCACGAGATGTGATCGGGCAGATCCGACGAGTCGAAGACGCGCTTGACCCAGTCGAGATCGCCACAGCCTTCGGTGAAAATGCCCCCCAGGCCCAGCCGGGTCAGGATGGCGGTGAAGATGTCGTAGTCGGAGCGGGATTCGCCCAAAGGCTCGATGCACTTGTGCTGCAGTGTCACCATGCGATGGTTGACCGTGCCATACCCTTGGTGGGCGTAGCCGCCCGAATTCGCCCATTCTCCAATGTCCCAACGCTCCAGCGACGTGCACGCGGGCAGGATGATGTCGGCGAACTGCGCTTCGCCTTCCATCCAGATCGACTGATTGACGACGAACTCGATGCTCGAGTGCTGGTAGGCGTCCGTCCACCGTCCGGAATTCGTCACGGTACTGAACGCGGATCCGCCATAGCGATAGATCATGTGGATCGGCGAATAGCCCGGCATCGGGTAGGTGAACGGCGCGAACTGGGCTTCCTGAGACATGCCGTCCCAGAGATAACCGGTGGCGTGGCCGTTGAGAATCGCATCGGGCATCTGCTGTCGCGGCACCATTTGCTTGACGGGATTCATGGTCAGGATGTGCGGCATGCGCTGGTAGTTGTCCACCGCATTGGCGGTCCACGCCAGGTCGCCCGAGATGCCGCCGTCCGCGTAGCCCGGAAAATAGAACTGGAGATCGTGCGGGACGCCGATTTCCAGGCAGCCGAAATTCACGCCCGGCTTGCCCCAGCCCTGCATGGACATCATCATGATCATGCAGCGCGCCCATTGCGCCCCGGTCGCGCCGCGGCCCGCGCCACCGAATCCCGCGCCGGTCATCCCGACGGCGAGATGAACCTTTTTGTTTCCCCACAGGCGCGCCAGCGCGCGGGCGTCCTTGGCCGGCACGCCGGTCTCGCGCTCCTGCCACTCGGGTGTCTTGGGCGTACCGTCGGTTTCGCCCAGGAGGTAGGCTTTCCAATCGTCGAAACCGGTCGTGCGCGTCGCCACATAGTCCTTGTCGTACAGGCCTTCCACGGTCCAGACATACATGATGGCCGTCGCCAGCGCGGCATCGGTCTGCGGCCGGATCGGGATCCAGCGGCCCCCCAGCAGCTGTGCGGTCGGATTGCAGTGCGGGTCGATGTGCACGAACTCGATGCCGAGCTCCTTGGCCCACAGACGGCGCGGCGTTCCCTCGAATCCTGCGTAGGCCCCGTTGGTACTTTCGGGGTCGCAGGACCAGAAGACGATCATTTCGGCTTCCTTGAGACCGTCCTCGAGGCCGCCATAGCCGGAGGGAACGCCGATGCGCATCGAGTTGCCGAAATGATGCATGGCGCCCCAGTACCAGCCTTCCCAACTATCCGGATTCGCGGCGACCCGGGTGAAGCCGATCAGGTTGGCGAAGCGCGTCAGCGCGCTGAGGTAGTAGCCCACGTTGCCCCACTGGTGATGGGACGACATCGGGAACGTGATGGAACCGGGACCGTGAACGCGCTTCTGCCGGTTGATCTCCTTGGCGACGATGTCCAGGGCTTCGTCCCAGCTGATACGGACATAGCCGGACTTGCCCCGGTTCTGGGGATTGCGCTCGCCGTCGGGGTCGAAGTCGACGCGTTTCATCGGGTGAAGGATGCGCTTGTCGGAGTAGACCAGCGACTTGAGCGTCAACGCGTGGGGCGCGACCAGGCTGCGTCGTGGCGGGCTGAAGCGACGTCCGCGCGCCTCGATCACCCAGCTTGGCGCATCGGTATCGTCCAGCTCGATCGGGGTCACGCGGACGATGCGCCCATCCTTGACGTAAACGAACAGGGGCCCGCCATTGGTGCAGGTCGCGTAGCGTCGGGTGCCGTCGCGCATGGGCGTGCCCATCGGCAGGCCGACGGTGCGCATCATGCTCAGGGTCTGCATGAGCCAGACCAACAGTTCGTCCTCGCCCTCGGTGACCACCTTGAAGTTCTTGGCGGCGTGGATGATTTCGCCCTGGTCCGGGCTGGGGGAAAGGAACTTCAGCGCGGTGGCGACATCCTTGAAGGCCATGCGCACGTCGGGTCGCGGATGCTTGCCGGCGCGCGACCGAATGCGGCCATTCCTGAACTCGATGGCGCGACCGATGCTTTGATCCATGAGCCCGATCCATGCGACGAGATTGCGCTCCTTGAGGCGATCGCGATAGGCGGGGAAGCGGCGTGCCGTCAGGTCCAGAACCTTGGGCAAGGCAAAAAGAATGGTCTTGAGAGCCTGTCGTTTCATCGTTCGATCCAATGGGTTGTCTTGATGCGGGGCGCCGGCATTCGGACGTACCCGTCAGAACGTGTAGGCAACATTCAAGAAAACGCTAAGAGGATTGAGCCGGAGCGTCGATTTGGAAACGATCTGCGTTCCGGTCGCGGTCTGTCCGTATAACGTGAGGCGGGTCTTCACCGGCATGTAGTTGACGGAGGTGCCGACAGACCAGTGTTTTGAAATCGCGTAATTTGCCCCGAGCTCGAACACGGGGTTCCACGACGAGCTGAGCGTCGCGCGCGCCGAGCCGCCCGGCCCAAAGCTGTCGGAGACGAACTGGCTGTTGGTTGCCCGAACCTGGGTGAACCACGTATAGTTCGCGCCGATGCCCAGGTACGGCCGGAATTTCGACGTGGCAGAAAACAGGTGGTATCGAAGTTCGATGGCGGGCGGCATCGGCCTTGTCGTGCCGAGCGTGCCATACTTCTGCAACGTCCCGTCGCCAATCAGATTGACTTTCAGCGGCATGCCCAAAAGCATGGCGACACCGAAGTTGTCCGTGACGTAATACTCGGTGGTAATGCCCAGCGTATCCGTCGAGCTGGCATGTGCGCCGGTGCCGGCCAGTTGCCGATTCACCGTCACGCCGCCGACGCTTTGCACGATGAGCGGTGTGGCGTCTCCCTGTGGCGCGATGTGTAGCCATCCTACCGATGTTGTAACGCTTCCTGCGGTCTGCGCATCGGCATTGTCGGCAAGCGAAGCCGAGCAGATGCAAACCGCCACGCCCGAGAAACGCATCGTCCGCTTGAAATTCATCTCGTGTCTCCTCTGTCTCGATCCATTTCACGTATAAGGACTAATTTGGATACCTTATTGATCGGGGCGATCTGCTTTCGACGTCGATGCTTTCCGGCTAGCCGCGCACCGCCATCGCCGCAGATCTGTCGCTGTCCGTCAGGATGGCGGTATCGGCTGCGCGGCGACCGAGATCGAGAACGCAAACGGAAAACGTCCCAGCACGAAGCGCGCCGCAGCTTCGAACCCGGGATCGCTCAGCTCGACCGAGACCGACATTCGGCCCGAATCGTCGGTCGTGACGTCGATTGATGCACCGGGGGCGCCGCCCTGGGTCAATGCCGTACGAAGCGCGTCACGCGTCTCGCGGCGCTTGAGTTCCGGTTTGAAGATCTTGCCGACGCCGGTGAGCGGGATGGCTTCCACGATTCGGACGTGCTTGGGCAGCGCGGCGCGTTCGGCGATCTCCTGTTGCATGAACGCCGCCAGATCGTGCTCGGTCGCGCTCATCCCCGGCTTGAGCTGAACATACGCGACCGGTAGCTCGCCGGCATGCGCATCCGGACGCCCGATTGCAGCGGCGATCTGGACCGCCGGATGGCGATGCAGCGGTTCCTCGATCGCCGCGGGGTCGATGTTGTGCCCGCCCCGAATGATCAATTCTTTCTTGCGACCGGTCAGCCAGAAGTAACCGTCGACGTCGCAGCGGCCGAGGTCGCCCGTGTTGAGCCAGGGCGTGCCGTCGCCGAGATCGAGCCAGAGCGACCTGTTTTGATCGTGGCGCAGGTAGCCGGCGAATACGTTCGGCCCGGAGATGACGAGCAGTCCATCCTCGCCAACCGCGCAGTCACGCAGATACCGCCCGGCGTCGTCCACGACGACGGCTTTCATCGCCTGGAAAGGGATGCGAAGCCCGATTGACCCCAGCCGGCGCTCGCCCACGGTCGGGTTGACGCTGCTCACGCAGGTTCCTTCGGTCAGTCCGTAACCCTCGAGAATCCGTACGCCCGTTTTTTCCTGGAAGGCCCTGAAGACGCCGACCGGCATCGGCGCGGCGCCGCACAGGCCGTATTCGAGCGAGTCGATAACATGATCGTCGAGCGGAACGTCGAGCAGCGACGCATACAGTGTCGGGACGGCGCTGAAGAAATTGACGTGATGATGTTCGACGATTTCCCAGAAGCGTTTGACGACGCCGTCGCCTCGGTAGCCCTGCGGCGTGCCGAGCACGACATGGGCGCCGCGCGAGAAAGGCAGGAGGCCGGTCACCATCGCGGCATTGACGTGAAAGAGCGGCAAGCCGCAAAACGTCGTTTTTCCGGGGCCGATACTGTCGCCGAAGAACCGCGCGGCGCTCCATGCATTCGCCACTTCGTTGCCGTGGCGACGCATCGCGATTTTCGGCAACCCGGTGGTGCCACCGGTACAGAAGTAAGAGGACATGTCGCCAGGTTGAATGCGGCGCGTATTCTCGAGCGCCGTGCCGGATTCCCGTGCGATTGCCGTACCGAAGTCGTGGATCCGGATGTGCGCAGGCACAGCGCTGCGCAAACCGCCATCGCCGTACAGCTTCGCACACGCGTCATGATGGAGCGCCCGGGCCGCAGAGTGCGCCGTGCCCCGCACGCGATCGGCCGGATTGACCAGCACGAGATGCCGAAGCGACTCGGCCTGGTGGAGGATATTCGCGACTTTTTGCCAGAGATCGGCCCCGGGAAAGGGGGCGAGCGTCACGAGCACGCTGGCGCCGGCCGCAACGAGCAATTTGCCTATCGCGTCGCCTTCGAGCAGCGGATTGATCGCGCATACGATACCCGCCGCCTGCCCACCCCATATCACGAAGTGCGTTTCGGGAAGATTGGGCAGCACATAAGCGATCACCGAATTCGAGCTCACACCGAGGCGCGTGAACAGGTTGGCCGTGCGCGTGATGTCGCGAACCAGCTCGCGATAGGTCCACCGCTCGGCGTCGCGGTGCGCGTCGGCGGTCGAGAAGAAGGAGAGGGCGGGCGCGGACGGATCGATGGCCGCACCGGCGCAGATCATCTCGTACGTGCTGGCCGGAAGGTTCGGCGGGATGCCCTGCGCTTCAATCGCCAGCACGTCGTTCTGGGTCGCGATGCCGTTCATGCCGCCTCGTCCACGATCTCGTTACGTTGCACACCCAGATCGATCGTTCCATCGCGGCTCGCGATCCGGGCTTCGACGATATCTCCGGCCTTCAGATACTGCGCGCGTCCTGCCTGCACCTTCATGAACATCTTCCACTTGAAGGATTCGGGAAAAAGCGCGACGGCTCGCTGCTTGAGCGGCGACGGGATGCTGAGTGCGCAGCCGGCCGGCGTACCGGTCGCGAGCAGGTCGCCGGCGCGAAGGTCGTGCACACCCGACAACTCGGTCAACGTTTCCGCCGGGCCATAGACGAGGTTCGATGTCGAGTCCTGCTGGCGCACCGCACCGTTGACGGTCAACGTCAGGTCGAGCGCATTCAGCTTCGGGAAGTCGCGCCGTTCGAGCAGGCACAGATACGGGCCGACCGGGCCGAACGTCCGGAAACTCTTGCCCTTGTAGAACTGCATCTGCGGGATCTGGACATCGCGCGCGGAATAGTCGTTGACGATCACGGTGCCGGCGACATAGTCGTGCAGGTTCGCGTTCGTGATCTGCTGGTGAGACGTGATGTCGCGTTTGAGGATGAGGCCGAGCTCGATTTCGTAGTCGAGAAACCGGACGTGCCGCGGTTTCACGACCGGTGAGTCGGCCGCGACGATACAACTCGTCGCCTTCGTGAAGATCATGTTGAACTTCTTCGCGTCCGGATCCATGCCCGATTCGATCATGTGCTGACGATAATTGGCGCCCTGGCAAACGAATTGCTGGTTGGCCGTCACCGGGGAAAGCCACTCCACCTCTTTCTCCGGAATCTTCGATCCGTCGAGCGTGACGAGTCGTTCAACCGGATTCGCCGCGAGAAAGCTCGCGGTCGTGTCGAAGTCGCCGGGAATCGGCGTGACGGCGCCGTGGGCGGCCACCCCCCATTGGGCGCGGCCGTTATGCCGGAAGTGCAGGACAAGCAGTGACATGGATGGATCTCTCGTGAGTCGAATGGGCGGTTTGGGGGTCAGGCGAACAGCTTCGCCAACGTCAATAGCTTGCTCAGCGTCAGATCGGGACTGCGGCGCAGGTTGCGAAACAGCGCCGCGAGGCTCGATGGCGTAAAGCGGGGCTTCGTGAAGCTGCGCGGCATCGTCGGGCCCCACTGCGCCATCGCTTCGCGACTGACCGCGTGCACCCCCGTCGGCTCGTCGGCCGTGAACAGGTCGCCGTCGCAATAGTGTTCGTGCTTGTCGCCCCACGGGTCCTGCCAGTAGTCGAAGATCTGGCTGCCGAGAATGTGTCGGCCGATGCCCCACGCATGCGTCCATCCGCTGTCGCGGAGCAGGCGCTGGCCCATGCCGACGGCATCGGCGTCGACCAGTTCGTACGCGCTATGGCTATAAGTCGAGACGAACCCCTGGGCGAGTGCGAGCGTATGGTGATCGGCCGGCCTGTCAGCCAGATCGAGCCGCATGAATGCAACCACGGGGGAGCCATCCGGCAGCACCTGGACATCGCTGGGGATGAACCCGAAATGCTGCGTGTACCACGCGCAGGTTTCCTGGTAGTCGGCGAGTTCGAGCACGACGTGCCCGAGCCGAATGACTTCGGGGGTGCTCGCCGGCGGCCGCTGCGTCTCGTTGATTCGCACGGGCGCGTCGACCGAGTTGAACGGGAGCGGAGCGCGATGCGGCAGCGTATCGGCCCGTGTCTGGCCCGCAATCGCATCGACCCGAAAACCGGACGGATCGGTGAGACGCACCCGGTGGCCGCCACCGGGCCAATCCGACGCCTCCACCTTCGATGCGCCAGGCACGCTGGCGAGCGCCTCCAGATCGGCTCGACTGTCGACCCGCAAGCCGAAGCCGACGAAGCGAGCCTTCGGCGCGTGGCGAACGACATAACAGAAGTGTGCCGTGCCCGTTCCGCGCAGCAGCAACTGCGTGTCGTCCCGCAGCACCGTTCGAAGACCGAAGTCGTTGAGAAAGTGCTCGGCCTCGCCGAGGTCCGGACGATCGAAGATCAGATAGGCGAGCGCCGATGCCTTCGTTGTCGGGTGAGGGTGTCGAGCCGGCTGGGTGGTAGTCAGTTTCATGGCGGATGACAGTCAGGCAGATCGAATGGCAATTGCGAAGGCAGGCGCCGTCGCATCGAGGGACTTTCCAAGCAACGGCAGGCATGCCATCGAACCGGTGCACGACATGTCGGGCGTCGCACGCCACTCGCATCCCTGCGACGAAAGCGGGTGGTTGTGAATGGACGCGCTGGCGCCCGTATGCAGATGTGTCTCCACCGTTTCTCCATTCGTTTTTCGATCGGTTCTCGGGGCCGTGTTCAGCCGCCTTTGTGACATTAAATTCAGAAATGATAGTTTTGTCAATGTAGACATTTGAATCTATACTTGAGCCCGAACAAGGACCGGAAACGTCATGCCGAATACACCGAATCGCCGTACACCCAAGCGCTCCGCTCCGGAAGCACCCCATCCCGTGGTCGCGGTTACCGAAGAGCGCGAGCCGCGCGGCGCGCGCCGCAAGCGGGAAACCCGTGCCCGCCTGCTGGACGCCGCGCTCAGGCTGATGGCGCAGAAGGGGATGGAAGGCGTCGCGATCAACGAGATCACAGAGGCAGCCGACGTCGGTTTCGGCTCGTTCTACAACCACTTCGAATCGAAGGAGGCGATCTACGCCACCCTCGTGGAATCGGTATTCGAGGAGTTCGCGGATTCCCTCGATCGCCTGGCTAGCGGCTTGTCCGACCCGGCGGAAATCATTTCGGTGTCAGTGCGCCATACGCTGATGCGTGCGCGGCGCGAGCCGGTGTGGGGGCACTTCCTGATACGAGAGGGTTTTTCGGCGCGGGTCCTGACGCTCGGTCTGGGTCAGCGCCTGTTGCGAGACATCGAGCGCGGCATCGCCGAGAAACGCTTCGTGGTCGCCGACCCGTTCATCGGCTTCCTTTCGCTTGGCGGTACGGTGCTGACCGCCATTGCCGCCGAACTCAACTTCGTCGCTCCCGGCGCGCCGGCGGTGAATGTGCTGAAGGAACTCGGCTTCAGCGGAGAGCATTTTCCGGAACGCACCGCGGCAACGCTGCTGCATATGCTGGGGCTCAAGCGCGCAGAAGCCGAGAAGATCGCAAGCCGGCCGCTGCCGGTCGTGGAAGCGGTCGAACCGGCACAGTCGTGAACGAGGTGAGGCAGGCGCCGGCCGCGTCACCCCGAGCGTGTGCGGTGCCTGCCGCCCGGTGCAATGCCACCGAAGGACGCGAACCCACGCGCATGCGCGTCGAACGGCATCGCGTGGCTTGGGGCGGGGGGAAGTGAGCAGCCGGAAGGCTTGGCTGGACCGGGATGTGGCGGCTGTTTAACGAATTCCGACCAGCCCCCATCGACGCGTCTCTGAACGGCCGTTTGGTGGGTGAGTACGTCGATCCGGGGTCCGTAAAACATCGTGACGTTTCACGGGTCGAGGGCGACCCGATTGGTGTTACGAGCGGTGCGACGGCGCCTGTCGAATTCCGGGAGGCAGTTGAGCCTGCATCCTTGCATGCCCGCGTTCGAGTAGCGACGTATCGGGCGTTTCGATCGGCGGCAATACCGCTTCGACCAGCTTCTCCGCCTCAAGACGCTCGACGCCCAGTGCAAGCAGAATTGCTGCGACCACCGGCTCCGGAACGACGTTTTGCGGGCCTTCATTGGTGATTCTGAGGATCGTCGCGAGCGCGGTTCCGGCGATCACGTCGAGCGCGGTGCCGACGCCGACATGGGTGAAACGCCCCAGTG
>NZ_JAAGPC010000072.1:0-269 GCF_017104595.1 Burkholderia sp. Tr-20390
GGTGAGTCATCATCAGTACTATCGTCTTATGAGTGCGTCGATACAGTCTGTGTGATCAGAACTGCGTATCTTGGTAATCACTTATATCCATCACAATTATGTTACTAAATGTTATACAATTTATATACCATTGAGTCGCTGTCTTTGGCAGTTACCGTATTCTTGTACTATTGTGTGTTACTTTTTTTTTTTTTTTTTTCTCTTTTTTTTTTTTTTTTTTTTTTTTTTTTTTTAATGCTACCGCGACCACCCAGATCTACCCCATGCCA